>JAFDCC010000271.1 GCA_019312985.1 Deltaproteobacteria bacterium | reverse complement strand
CATCGCACCGGACGGCGCCATCCTGGCGGAAGCCGGCCGGGAGGAAGAGTTTCGGGGAGTTCTGCTCGACCCTGAGGCGATTGCTGCAGCCAGGGCTTTGTTCAGGACGCTGCCTGAAAGTGAGGAGTGAAGAGTCAGGAGTGAAGAGTGAAAAGATCAGGACTGAGAGGGGAGGAGCAGCAGAGGCCAGACCAAGATTTTACTCTAAGTTGCAAGG
This sequence comes from Deltaproteobacteria bacterium, assembly GCA_019312985.1. Lineage (GTDB taxonomy): Bacteria > Desulfobacterota > Desulfobulbia > Desulfobulbales > BM004 > BM004. The sequence goes on along the minus strand of JAFDCC010000271.1, from coordinate 7,117 downwards.
ATAAAAGATTAACCGCAGATTCTTTTTAATACCAGCTTGAGGGGTATGGACCAGACGGGCGCAGACGCATCATCTGCCGACATGGAAGAAGATACAGTGCCGTCGTTGTGCGAGGGAGTAAGGCGAAAGCCCAAATACCTGTCATTCGGAGTCTCCCGCCGGTCGCTTACCTCGAACAAAACCAAATGTCATTTCGACCGAAGGGAGAAATCTTCAGGCCTGCAGGCTGCGAAAACCTTGTAAGATCTCTCCGGCCTGTGGCCGTTCGAGATGACATCTTAAATTCTTAATGCTTATTTCTTATTGCTTAATTCTTAATTTTGAAAGCCATTCAATTCGAGTCGTACCACGTTAAGCCCCTTAATAATTTTTTCCTTAATATGGCAAAATTAAGGGCGCCCGTTCGACAAGAGTTACAGCATCAAGCAGTTTCACCTTCCAACTTTGAACTTCAGGCACTTTAGGCACTTCCAACTTCCAATTATAATAAATTCCCACTTCCAACTTCAGGCACTTCTCCCTTCTCAGTCTTCATCTTTTCACTCCTCACTCCTCACTCTTCACTCCTTACTTTTCCCTCTCAGTCCTCAGTCCTGATCTTTTTACTCTTCCGGACACAACTGTCGCCACCCTTTTGGCAGGTCGGCCGGGGCAAGGCCGAGGGATTTTGCCAGGTTCTCAACTGCAGCGGCCGGACAGTTCAGACATGCTGAACCTCCACCGCCTGCCGCTTCCGCCATCTCCACCGCAAGAATATTCTGCAGCGCTGCCGCCGTTTCATCCCTGATACCCATGGGATCAAGGTTCTGCCGGGCGCAGAAGGCAAGCCACCGGTGCCAGTTGGCCGCACAGCGCGCCATCCCACGGTACATTCCTTTGGAACGGTTTTCCGGCGTCAGGTCCCGCAGGATTATTTCGCGGTAGCGGCTGCTGGCAGCCTGTTGCAGGGGGACGATTTCTTCGGCGGCAAGGGTCAGCTTTGGGCCGTCGGGGTCTTCTGCCAGGTAGTAAAGGCTGGAGTGAAAGGCGATCTCGGGGATCTCGCCCGAGTGGAGGATGATGAAGGCCTCCTCGGCAAGCAGTGCTTCCCTTTCCTGGCTGTCCATTGGGGTAGGGTGCAAGGAAATTCAGTCGGAGTTCTCGCTGTCAAGGTTGAAAAACTTCCTGATCATGGCGAGCTTCACTTTCTTGTCCTTGTGGGAGTCGTCCTGCTTCAGGTAAACGATGGGGTGGTGGAGGATCTTGTTCATCATGGCCGCGGACATTTTGTCGATGGACTTTTTTTCCTTGTCAGACAGGTTACCGAGGCCGGCCATGGTCTTCTCCAGTTCCGCCCGGCGGATGGCGTCCGCCTTCTCACGGATGGCGACAATGGTCGGGGTAACCTCCATGGCCCCGAGCCAGAGCATGAACTTGAGGGTCTCCTCGGTGACGATCCTCTCGGCCTGGACCGCCTCCTTGTCGCGCTCGGCCTTATTGATTTCGACGACGTGCTGCAGGTCGTCGATGCCGTAGAGATAGACGTTGTCCAGGTCGTTCAGCCCGGGATCAAGGTCACGGGGCACGGCAATGTCAATGAGGAAGAGGGGGCGGTTGCGGCGCTGCCGCATGATGCCCTTGACATCACGGCTGTGCAGGATGATGTCGGGAGAGCCGGTGGAGCTGATGAGGATGTCGACATACTCCAGCTGCGACAGGAGCTCCTCCAGGGAGACCGCCTTACCGTTGAAGCAGCGGGCCAGGTTCACCGCCCGCTCAAAGGTGCGGTTGGCGACAATGACCTCGGCCACCCCCTGGTTCATAAGGTGCTGGGCCGCAAGCTCCGCCATTTCGCCCGCCCCGACCAGCATCGCCTTCTTGTTCTTCAGGCTGCCGAAAATCTTTTTTGCCAGCTCCACGGCGGCGTAGCTGATGGAAACGGCACTGGAGCCGATATCGGTCTCGGTCCGGATCCGCTTGGCAACGGAAAAGGCCTTGTGCATGAGGCGGTTGAGAATCATGCCGGTGCAGTTCTGCTCCTTGGCGTCCCTGTAGGCCTGCTTCAGCTGCCCGAGGATCTGCGGCTCGCCGACAATCATGGAATCGAGGCTGGCGCCGACCCGGAAGAGGTGCTGGATGGCATCTTCGCCCTGGTGCAGGTAGACGTACTTCCCAGCCTCTTCATAGCTCATGCTTTTGTTGAAGAGAAAATCGCGGACCTTTTTCTCTGTTTCCTCCGGGGTGGAGGAGACAAAGAGAACCTCGACCCGGTTGCAGGTAGAAAGAAAGCTGAACTCCTCACAGCCCGGGATCACAGCGAGCTCGCGATACGGCGTGCCGGGGTCGTTTGAAAAGGAGAGCCGCTCGCGGATCTCAACCGGGGCGGTCTTGTGGTTCACCCCGAGTATGACGATCTTGTCAGCCGACATAGGAATGGATACCCCCCAGGATAAATGTCACACCCCAGAGGGTGAACATGGCGGCGGAAAAACCGATGATGGTCATGATGGCGGCTCGGCGGCCCCGCCACCCCACGGTGAAACGCTGGTGGAGCAGGGCGGCGTAGAGAAACCAGGTGATCAGGGACCAGGTTTCCTTGGGGTCCCACTGCCAGTAGGAGCCCCAGGCCTGCTTGGCCCAGACCGACCCAGTTATGATGCCGAGGGTCAGGAGGGGAAAACCCACGGCAAGGCAGTGGTTATTGAGGTTGTCGAGCGCATCCAGCGACGGGAGGCGGGTGTAGAAGACGCCGAAACGCTTCTTCTTGAGGCCCCGTTCCTGCAGCAGGTACATGACGCCGCCGCAGAAGGCAAGGGCGAGAAAACCGTTGGCCATGATGGCAATGCTGGCATGAACCGGCAGCCAGGCGCTTTTGAGGGCTGGCGGCAGAGGCATGATCTCCCGCGATGAAAAGGTTGCGATGATCATGAGAATTGAAATGAGCGGGCTGACAAAGGAACCGAAGTTTCTGACATTGTACCGCCAGTGAAATGAAAGGTAGCCCCATGTTAGCGACCAGGCAAAGAAGGAAACCGTCTCATGGTGGTTGGTAAGGGGGGTGTGGCCCGCCTCCACGTATCGGACGATAATATAAACCGTGTGCAGCAGACCGCTGCCGAGGAGAATGGCGCGGGCCGCCTTCCTCATCTCGTTGCGCTGGGACCAGAAGTATACCATGTAGGCCGCGGTCGAGATGATATAGGCAAACAGGGTTATTTGAAACAAAGGGTAGCCCATGTCACGATACTCCTGTGGTCAGTGTTTAAACGCTTCATAAGTAAAAGGGCCGGATCGCCCGAAGCCAGTCACCCTCCACCCTGCCGGCAAGAACGTCGGCAAAATGGCCCTCCAGGCGCTGCCACTCCCCGGCCCTGATCCAGCCGGGAAGGTCGTCATGCAGGAGTCCGTTGAAAACCTGCTCATTGTCCCGCTGATCCAGGCCGGCGGCGAGAATTACCGGGCGGATGGCGCCGAGAATGTCGACAACTGCTCTATATTCCACTCCATATCTTTTTTCAAGTTCCATGCGAAGTTTTCTCGCAAGGGCGGGGCTTTTGCCGGCTGTTGACACGGATATGACCAGGTCTCCCTGCCTGGCCGTGGCCGGCAGGATGAAATTGCAGCGGCGCGGCACATCGGCGACGTTGAGCAGGAGGTTGCGCTCCGTTGCCTCCCGGTGCACCTGCTTCTGGGTCTCTTTGTCATCCGTCGCCGCAATTACCAGAAAGGCACCTTTCAGGTCGCCGCTCCGGTATTCCCTTTTTTTCCAGGTGATCTCGCCCTTTGTTTCGCGGACCGAGAGCTCATCTGTCAGCCCGGGACTGATGACCGTAACCCGCGCTCCACAGGAAAGCAGGCCGCGCACCTTGCGCTGCGCCACCCTGCCGCCGCCGACCACGACACACTCTTTTTCTTCCAGGTCGATGCATACCGGGTAAAAGGACATTATTCAGACGCTCCCCCCGCTTTGATTGCGGCAGCCGGAAAGCTGCCGGTATTCTCCCCACTAAAAGATAGGCAGTAAAATCCCATGTGCAAACCATAAAATCGGCCGCAGCCCGAATTCCCTCCTGCATCTTTCTGAATTTTCATAATTCCCCAGCCGTGGAAGAGGTTCTCAGAGCCCCATCCAGATCTGCAGCAGGACAAGACCGGCCAGCACGAAACGGTAGTAGGCAAAGACCGCGAATGAGTGCGACTGGACAAAGCGCAGCAGGAAGGCAATGACAAGGTAGCCTGAAACAGCTGCGGCTGTAAAGCCGGCCAGGTAAAAACCAAGCTGGCCCGGTTCCGAGCCGTGGCGGATCATTTCAGGCAGGTTAAAAACGCCGGCCCCCAGGATAACAGGGGCTGAGAGCAGAAATGAAAAGCGGGCCGCCGACATCCGGTTGAACCCCAGCATGAGCCCGGCTGTCATCGTTATGCCGCTGCGGGACACTCCCGGCATCAGTGCCAGGGCCTGGGCCAGGCCGATAAGCACTGCATCGGCAAGCCCGATGGTCTTCAGGGACCGGTGGTGGCGGCCCAGCCGGTCGGCAAGGAGCAGGAGCAGGCCGACGCCGGCCAGGAAGCAGGCAATAAAGACCGGCGCCCGGAAGATATTCTCAACCGCATCCTTCAAAAAAAGGCCTGCTATAACTGCCGGGAACGTACCAAGGCATATGGCGAGGAGGAGCAGCCGCTGCTGCGGCGCCTCTGCACCAAGCGCGCCGGGCCGTACCAGGCCGGTAAACATCAGGAGAAAGTCGCGGCGAAAATAGATGGCAACGGCCAGGAGGGTCCCCATGTGCAGGGCGACGTCAAAGGCGAGCCCCCCCTGGTCAATGCGGAAAAAGGATTCGGCAAGGGCAAGGTGCCCGGAACTCGATATGGGCAGAAATTCGGTGATACCCTGCAGAACCCCCAGGGCAATGGCAGAAAGTAAATTCATCGGAAGTGCTGAGGGGGTGGTTCAGCCTTCAGCCAGCATTTTTTTGATATCCCCTTCCAGAACATCGTGCCCGACATAGCCGAGATACTTTTTGACGATCTCGCCCTGGCGGTTGGTTAGAAATGTCACGGGAATACCGCTTATGCCGCCAAATGCCCTGGCTAAATCAGGGTCGGCGAGAACTACCGGGTAGGCGATTTCATATTTTTCAATAAGCTTCAGCAAAAGGTCCGTCCCGCCCTCGTCAACGGAAAGCCCCAGGACCGTGAACCCTTTTTTCTGAAAAGTCTGCTGCAGGTCGTTCAGGGTCGGGATTTCCTGGATGCAGGGGGGGCACCAGGTTGCAAAAAAGGTTAACAGGAGCACCCGGCCTTTCAGTTCGGCGGTGTCGACCATGGTATTGTCTGTCAGGGAGGGAAGCCTGAAGGCTGGTATCTGCATGCGTTCGCCGGTCGCGACCGATGGACTGCTGCCTGAATCGGGCCCCGGCTGTTTGCAGCCAGCCAGCATGAAAAACAAGGCAAAAATGAGAATAACATATCTGTGCTTCACGTGTCTCTCCAGGAGGTTTTTTATAAGGGGGTGCCAGGGAAGATACCTTTTTCGCTTTTTCCCGTCTCCAAGATACAGCGCCTCGCAAAGATAATCAAGGGCTCCTTCCGCTATTCCCGTCCTGGCCGCTTCGCCTGTTTCAGGAGCAACTCAGATGCCGAAGGAGCATACCAGTTTTTCCGGCAGGATGATGCGGGCCTCCATGCCGCCGTCGGCTTTCCGGTCCAGGATAAAGCTGCCGTTATGGATTGCCACGATTTTTTCCACCAGGGTCAGGCCGAGGCCGGTGCCATAGGTCTTGGTGGTAAAAAAAGGATCAGTTGCCCGCTGCTGGATGGCTTCGGCAATACCGATGCCGGTGTCGGCAAAAGAGATGACAACCGATCCTTTGCTGCGTTGCACGGCAACTGTCAGCGTCCCGCCCTCGGGCATGGCATCGATGGCATTGCGTAATAGGTGCACCATCATTTTGCGGATGAGCTGCTCATCCAGTTCCATGATCAGGTCCGGTTCTGGAAGGTCGAGGTCAACCTGGATCGAATGCCTTGCCAGGGAGGGTTTAAGCAGCAGCAGCGTCTTTCTGATAATCGGGTAGAGGGGCTCGGACTTCTTCTCCACCCGCATCTGCCGCACAAAGTCAAAAAGGTCCTTCAGGGTGTTTTCCAGCCGCCCGGTCTCATGGACGATCATGTTGACAAATTCAAGGGATTTCTCGTCGGTGATTTTCTTGGTAAGAACCCGGGCCGCACCCCCGATGGAGGTTATCGGGTTTCGCAGGACATGCACCAGCTGGGCCGACATCTGTCCCAGGGCGGAATAGCTCGCCGCTTCCACCAGGAAATCCTTATTCTTTTCCAGCTCCTGCGTCACATTCTCCAGGTCGTCGATCTTCTCCTCCATCTCCATGTAGAGGCGGCTGTGCTCTATGGCGAGGCTGGCCTGGTTGGCGAATATCTCCAGGGACCTGACATCGTCCTGCTTTATCTGCCAGCGGGTGACAAAGTGGTCGGCAATGATGACCCCCAGCGATTTGCTCGGCGAAAAAAGAGGGACAACGACAAAGGTGTCCTCATCCAGGAGGTCGAGGAGTTTTTTTGAGACAGGGACATCCGCCCTGCCGTTCTCAACGAGGATGGAGCGTTTTTCCAGGGCGGCCCGGATCAGGATATGTTCCGTATCGGCAACAGGCACCTGGAGGCCTTTGATCAGCGTCGTCACCTTTGTGTCGCCGTCAAGGCAACTTTCCCGGATGTTCTGGATTATCTCGAGAAAATTCATTTTCTTTTCCCGCAGCTCCGCCCAGATCCGGCCCGCCTCCTCGCGGCATTCCGAACCGATGGCCAGCTTGCCCTGGAGCATTTCGCCGGCCTCGTCAAATATGGCCAGGAAGGCGCGGTTGAAGCGGAGCCCCTCCTCGGCGGTTATGCCGACCAGGATGGCATGCAGGATTTCATCGAGCTCAATGGTACTGAGGTAGACCGAATTCATCTTCAGGGAGAGCTGGTGTAAAAGCTGGATACGGAAGTGGGCATTCTCGAGGTCCTGCTGGTACTTGAGGTTTTCGGCCAGCAGCCGCCTCCTTTCCAGGACCTTGCGGACGGTAAGGAGGATTTCATCGAACTGGACAGGTTTTGAGAGGTAGTCGTCGGCGCCCTT
>JAFDCC010000270.1 GCA_019312985.1 Deltaproteobacteria bacterium | reverse complement strand
ATATGCTGGGGCATCGACGGCGAGCACAAAAAAAACCTGCAGCTGCCGCCCCACCCGGAAAACACATGGCAGGCCGGGATTGACCGTCTGCTGCTCGGCTATGCCATGACCGGCGCTGACGAGCACCTCTTTGCGGGCATCCTTCCCTATGACAATGTTGGCGGAAACGACACCCTTCTCCTTGGCAGCTTTCTCGACTTCACCGACGTTCTCTTCAGCCTGGCAAAGTCGCTGCAGCAGCGCCACTCCCCCGGTGTCTGGGCGGACATCCTGCTGCAGGCAAAGGAGGACCTGCTGCTTGCCGATACGGCCTCTGAGGCAGAGGAAAGGAGCCTGCACCGGCTGCTCTACCGGCTGAAGGACCTGGAAGGCCAGACCGGTTACCGCACCACGGTAAGCCTCGGGGTAATCCGCGCCTTTCTGCGCCGTTCCCTCGACGAACGGTTTTCGCCCCTGACCGGCAGCGCCGGGTTTCTTGCCGGCGGAGTCACCTTCTGTTCCATGCTTCCCATGCGGGCCATCCCTTTCAAGGCTATCTTCCTGTTAGGCATGGACGACGGCCTCTACCCGCGGACCGGCCGCAAGAGAAGCTTTGACCTGATGGTGTCCGAGCCGCGGCGCGGCGACCGGTCAAGGCGCTACGACGACCGCTACCTCTTCCTGGAAACCATCCTGTCGGCCCGGCGCAAGCTCTCCATAAGCTTTGTCGGCCAGTCCATCCAGGACAACACCAGGCGGTCGCCCTCGGTCCTTGTCAGCGAACTGCTGAACTATATTGACCATGGTTTCCGCAACGCCGCCGGCCCGAATGAGGCGGCCGCACCGCTCAGTGAAACCCTGACGACCCACCACCACCTGCAGCCCTTCCATCCCGACTACTTTTCGCCGCAGGCTGATCATCCGGGTTCAGAAAAATTCTTCAGTTACGCAACGGAAAACTGCGAGGCGGCAGAGGCTCTCCTGTCCGGGCCGCAGAATGATACTCCTCTTTTTTCCTCCCCGGACGAGCTTTTGCAGGAACAACCGGAAGAGGTCACTCTTTCCGACCTTGTCAGCTTCTTCTCGCACCCGGCCCGCTACCTTCTCGTCAAGATCGTCGGCATGGCCCCTATCGAGGAAAACCAGGCCCTGGAGACCAGTGAACCGTTCACTTTGGAGGGCCTTGCAAAATACCAACTGGAAAATGCCATCGTCGAATGTCTCCTGCAGCACGAGGGTTGCGACTCCCTTTTCGCGGTCCGGAAGGCGGCAGGGGAACTTCCCCACGGCGAGATGGGAAAGATCTGGTTCAACCTGCTGGTAAATAAGCTGCAACCCTTTTGTGCCAGGATTTCAGAACTGCTTGCCGGGCAAGAGCGGCAGCAGGTGGCCGTTGACCTTGCTGTCGGTGCGACGAGGATTACCGGCCGGCTTGCCGGGGTGACGCCGTTCGGCCTTTTACTGTACCGCCACGCATCGCTCAAGCCGAAAGATATCATCAGGGCCTGGATCAGCCACCTTGTGCTCAACAGCCTGCCGGAGGAAACGCTGCCGGGCCGGGGTACCAACACCTTCCAGGCAGAAAAGGATTCCGTCTACCACTACACGCCGGTTACAGAAAGCCGCCGCCATCTTGCCGCCCTGCTCGATCTGTACCGCGAGGGCAGCCGGACACCGCTGCCCCTTTTTCCCGCGACATCGCAAGCCTTTGCCGCGGCAATCCACAGGGGTCAAAGTGTGGAAAAAGCCATGGAGAAGGCGATGGTGGCGTGGGAGGGAGACCGGTTCCGGAGTCAGGGCGAAAAGAACGACCCATACAACCGGCTCTGCTGGAACAACGTCGCCTTTCCCGAGAAGCTCTTCATTAAACTGGCAGAAACCGTTTTTTCGCCGGCCCTGGAACACCGGGAGAAATACCAGGAAAATTCCCTGGAGCCGGATGCGCCACAGTGATGATCAGCCGATGATCCGCTCAACTGCCTCGGCGTAGCGTTGCCCTGTTTTTTCCAGGATTTCCGCGGGCAACGGCGGCGGCGGCGGTTGCTTGTCCCAGGCCAGGGTCGACAGGTAGTCCCGCAGGAACTGCTTGTCAAAACTCGGCTGCCCCTTTCCCGGGGCATACTGGTCCAGGGGCCAGAAGCGCGATGAATCCGGGGTAAGGACCTCGTCAATGAGGATCAGCCCGCCGTCAAACCAGCCCAACTCGAACTTGGTGTCGGCAATAATAATCCCCCTGCCTGAAGCGTAATCGGCCGCCTTCCGGTACAGCCTGATGCTGAAGTCAGCGATCTGCGCCGCTGCATCAGCCCCGACAAGCTCCGCCATCCGGGCCATGGAGATATTCTCGTCGTGCTCGCCCAGCTCCGCCTTGGTTGACGGGGTAAAGAGCGGTTCGGGAAACTTTTCAGACTCCTGCATTCCCGGCGGCAGGGAAAAGCCGCACACCGTGGTGTCCTTCTGGTACGCCTTCCAGAAGGAGCCGGAGATATAGCCGCGGACGATGCACTCCACCGGCAGGGGTTGTGCCTTCTTCACCAGCATGCTGCGGCCCCGCAGTATCTCACGGTATGGCGCGCAGGCGGCCGGGTAGCTGTCGACATCGGCGGTGATCAGGTGGTTGGGCAGAATATCACCGAGAAAATCGAACCAGAAGAGGGAGAGACTGGTGAGGACCTTGCCCTTGTTTGGAACCGGGTTGTCCATCACCACGTCAAAGGCGGAAATGCGGTCGGTTGCGACCATGAGCAGCTTGTCATCGACCTCGTAGAGGTCCCGAACCTTGCCGCGGTGGACCAGCTTCAAATCCGTGAACTCTGTTGTTATTACCGGCGTCTCAGCCATTTTTCAGCTTCTCCTTTACTTTAAGAATATTCCTTACAGACCCAGGGCCGCCTTCAGCTCACCCACCACCGCGTCACTGGAGGTGCCGGAAACGGTCTTGACAAGCCCTTTCTTCTCATAAAAGCCAATGAGCGGCGCCGTCTTCTCATTGTAGGTTTCCAGGCGGTGGAGGATTGCCTCCTCGGTTTCGTCGTCACGCTGGATAACGGCGCTGCCGCATTTGTCACAGATGCCTTCCTGCTGTGGCGGGCTGCTCTTGACGTTGTAGATTGCCTGGCACTCAGGGTTTTCGCATGTTCTGCGGGTGCAGAGCCGGTCAAGGATCACCTCCCGGGGCACGTCGATGTTCACCGCCATGTCCAGGGTAATGTTCAGCCGCTCCAGCAGCTCTCCCAGCGCCTCGGCCTGGGGGATTGTCCGGGGAAAGCCGTCGAGGAGAAACCCCTTGGCGCAGTCAGGCTCCTGCAGCCTGTTTTCCATGATCCCCATGATGAGCGAATCGGGAACGAGGTCGCCCCGCTTCATGTAGGTTTCCGCCTCTCTGCCGAGTTCGGTGCCGGCCTGGACTGCACCGCGCAGAATATCGCCGGTGGAAATCTGGACGGAACCGTCGATTGCGGTCAGCATCTTTGCCACGGTTCCCTTCCCTGCCCCTGGGGCTCCCAGTAAAATCAGTTTCATTGTCATCCTCCGCTTCGTCTAATGAGTTATATGTAGGTATTTGTACGTGAAAGTTGCCGCATCACCAGGCTTACGCGGCCGCCGTCTCCGACCTTCGGCCCGCGCCCTTTGCGCGCCCGGTGAAACAGGCTGGCCACTATACCCGATTTTGCCTCGACTTGGTAGGGCAAATCCGGGAAAAAATCAACCCTTGGAATCGTTCTCCGGAAGCGGCGCAAGTTCGCCCTTGAAGGCGTAAACCACCCCCGATATCATCCCCAGCAGGATCATGAAAAAGGTGGTGAGGAGAGAGAGGGCCAGGGCTTTTTCCGAGGAAGTGAACTCGGTGAGGTAAAAGAGGAACGTCGCCTCCCGAACCCCGATGCCGTTTACCGAGGGGGCAATTCCCATGATGAGCAGGATCGGCACAAAGAAGAAAAAAAAGGCCAGGGGGATGTCCATGCCGAGACTGCGGGCCAGGAGGTAGTTGGCAATGATGAAGGTCGTCTGGCCGGCAAGGGTCAGGCCGATGCAGGTAGCGAAGATATGCTTGTGGGCCCGGTACTGGTACATGGCCCGGTAAATCTCCCGGATCTTCTCGATGAACAGTGCCGGCAGCAGCGGAATGTGGAGTTCGCAGAGCGTGTCGACGATTTTCCTGTTGAACATGAAGATGCCGACCGTCACGGTGGCCGCCGTCAGCATGACAATGCTTCCCATGATCTTGTGCGACCCCTGGGCGCTGTCAAAGAAGAAGATGGTTGAGATGCTGATGAGCACCATGGTGACGAGGCCGAAGAGCCGGTCGACCACAACGGCGCTGAAGACCGAGACATTCCCCCGTGAATTCTTGTACAGGTAGTACGCCTTCATCATCTCGCCGCCTACCGACGACGGCAGGACGTTGT
>JAFDCC010000269.1 GCA_019312985.1 Deltaproteobacteria bacterium | reverse complement strand
CGACATTATTGGTACCGATCCGGAGGCGGAAGAATTTCTGGAAGGCGTAGTTTTCTTCGGTAGTGCAGCGGGCCGAAGAAAGGCCGGCCAGGGCATCCGGTCCCTTTTCGGCGAGAACTGCACGGAAGTTGCCGGCGACCATTTCTAGGGCCTCGGCCCAGCCGGCAGGTTCCAGTGGTCCGCCCTTGCGGCGCCGGACGAGTGGGGTTGTGAGCCGGTCCGGGTGATTGATGAATGAATGGCCGAACCGGCCCTTGACGCAGAGATCTCCGTAATTCGGCAACAACTCATCGTTGGCCGTTGCCTCCATGAGTGTGTTGCCCTTGACCTTCAGCGCAAGCTGGCAGCCGGTGCCGCAGTAGGGACAGGTCGTCCGGACCGTTTCAAGTAGCTCGCCGACCACAGGGACGATCTGTTCTTTCTTGTTAAGCGCCCCGGTTGAGCAGTTATCAACACACTTGCCGCAGGAAACACATTTGTCGTTGAACCGCAGGGAAATGTTCTCGGCCCTGCCCTTTTCGTCAAAACCTGCGGCCGAGAGTTCCAGGGCATCATAGGCGCAGGAATTCATGCAGCGCTGGCAGAATATACATTTATTGAGGTCGACAGCTATTGCCGGGTGGGATGTGTCCTTTTCATAGAGAGGTTTTGCACCCATGCCGGTCTTGTTGAGATTAATCCCGTTATCAATGGAGAGCCGTTTCAGGTCGCAGCGGTCAAAAGCCGTGCAACCGCAGGAAAGGCAGCGCTTCGCCTCCTGCCGCGCCAGTTCCTCGTCATATCCGAGTTTGACCTCGGCAAAATCGAGAACAGCGCTTTCCGCCTGCCGTTCAGGCATCTTTACCCGGGCGGCGGAAGCGATTCCGCTAAAAGTCTCCGGCGCAACATCAGTAAAGGTCTTCCCCCGGGAAAAATTAAAGCGGCTTTCCCCCGCCTCCCGCTCGACACCCATGATTTGGACATGAATGTTTTCGGCCGAGCGCCGGGCCCCGACAACTGCCTGGATCACGGACCTGGGGCCGCTCGACACATCACCGGCGGCATAGATCCCATCGAGATTCGTTAAGAAGGTGCGGGGGTCGGCCTTGATGTTTCCGGCCGGGGTCAACTCCAGGCTCTCCTCCAGTTCTCCCCCGGAAAAACCATCCTTCGTCGCCATTTTTCCCAGGGAGTACACCACCGTGTCAGCCTGCAGGTTTTTTTCCGAGCCGGGGATTACAACAGGGCTGCGCTTACCCCGCTTGTCAGGCTCCCCAAGCTCCATAAGGCTCAGGGCAACGGCAAGCCCTTCGTCCTGTGCCGTAATCCCTGTCGGTGATGCCAGCTCCATGAACCTGACGCCCTCGTATTCGGCATCCCTGATATTCCGTTCATGGGCGGTGAACTCCTCTTTCGGCCGCGGGTGAATAACCGTTACCTCGCCCACGCCGGACCTGAGAAGGGCCCTGGCCGCTTCGACAGCAACATTATTGCCGCCGATAACAACACCCCGGCTGCCATAATCAACTTTCTCGCCGGTTGTTATCTTTTTGAGGAATTCGGTTGCACCCATGACACCGGAAAGGGATTCACCCGGGATATCCAGGGGTTTGTCCTCGGGGTTGCCGATCGCAATGAGAATAGCGTCAAAACCCGAATCTTTCAGGTCCTGCAGGGTATAATCCACACCCCATCTCCGGCCGGTCAGCAGGGTAATCCCAAGCTGCAGCAGGGTCTTTATCTCGTAGTCCAGCACAGCCTTGGGAATCTTGAATTCAGGAAAACCGTAACGGAGCATACCGCCGGGCTGCGGTGCCGCTTCGTGGACGGTCACCGCATGCCCCTTCCTGGCGAGGAAATAGGCCGCCGTCAGGCCGGCGGGACCGCCGCCGATCACCGCCACCTTTTTCCCGGTTGCAGGTTCCCTGGGAATTCTCAGGTCAATATTGTTGGTCATGCACCAGTCAGCCACAAAACGCTTGAGGTGGTTGATGGCGACAGGCCCTTCCAGCAGTACGCGCCGACACTTGGTTTCGCAGAATCGGGGACAGACCCGGCCCACTGAAAAGGGAAAGGGGTTGCGCTCCATGACAAGGCGCAGGGCCTCCTCGTACTGTCCCTTTGCCACGTGGGCGATATAGCCCTGGACATTAATCTGGCCCGGGCAGGTCAGGTTGCAGGGTGCCTTGCAGTCGCCGAAATGAGTTTCGGCAAGAATGGCCAGCCTTTCACTGCGCATTTCCGTTACCCTTTCCGACTCCGTGCTGATGACCATGCCTTCCTCGATCCTGGTGTCACAGGAACGCACCGGCGCTTCCCTTCCCTCCACCTCGACAACGCAGAGACCGCAAGGCTGTTCCGCATTTTTTCCCCTGACATGGCAGAGGGTCGGAATGTATATGCTGTTTTGCTCTGCCGCTTCGAGGATGGTCGTACCCTCATCAACTGCTGCTTCGATTCCGTTTATTGTAATCTTCATGTTTTCCGCTCCGGTGAGTTGTGGAAAAAAAGTGGCGGACACCACCTGTAAACCCCTTTTTGCAATTACTGCTGCCAGGTTATCACGTCGTTTTGCGAGAGCAACCATACTAACAAAAGTCTCTTTTCAAAATCAACTTTTATTAGGTATTTATACGGATTTTCATGGTGAGACAGAGACAGGTACGCCGGCGCCACCGAAAAGGAAAACCTTGCCGGCCCTGGGAGAGCCTTTCATGCCGGCAGGATTTTCGGGTGCAGCAAAAAAAGACAGGAGGTCACAAAAGGCTTATAGCCCCTTTTTCTCGAACCAACGGAACATGGCCAGGATGCCGCAGATGAAAACAAGAATGACGAGCCAGCGGTTCACGCCGATCAGTTCGGGAATGGTGAGATAACCGAAACTTCCCCAGCCGAGGAAATTCTTCATGAGAAGAGGGTAGGTTTCCGCGTAGAGACCGGCACCGGCGATCATGCCGAGGATACCCCAGAGGGCGTCCCAGCGGCCTTCGCCAAGAGCGCCGCCCTGCGTCCCGGGACAGTAGCCGAGCAAGCCCCATCCCAGGCCGAAAAGCATGCCGCCGGCAATATTTTCCCCAAGTACCACGGGCTTGTAAAGAAGCCGCACCAGGCCGAAGATGTCGAGAAAGTGGATACCCACCATGCCGACAATAATGGCGGACATCATGAACTTAACGATGGTCATGTCCTGGAAGCGCAGGGCGCCGATCTGCTTGTCATACCGAACCACCCGGCCCTTTTGCAGCAGGAAGCCGAAAAATATCCCGGTAACGAGGCCGTAGATCATCTCCGCGTTCATTTTCCGCCGCCTCCCGAGTAGACTATCCGCGCCATGATGATGCCGCCGACAAAGAAAAACACCATGGCAATGAGGCCGCTGACCGCCAGCTGGATCATCCCGGAGAGGCCGTGGCCGCTCGGGCAGCCGTCCGCCAGCCTGGCGCCGTACATGGCGATCACCCCGCCGACAAAGGCGACGACGCCGCGCAAAACCGGGTTGGTGCCGAACCGTTCTGCCCACATGTCCGGTACCCCCTGCCACTTGAAGCTGTCCGAGGTCAGCGACGAGACAAGGGATCCCAGAAAGATCCCGATGACAAAGAGCAGCTGCCAGTCAAACTTGGGGAGGTACCTGATGAAATAGGCCAGCCGGGCGACGCGCTCAGGGTCAAAATATTGCTCCAGCATGCCCACGGAGCGGACAAAGGAGGTCGATGCGCCGAAAAACATGCCGGTCCACAAAACGGAGAGAATGATCACCAGGCCACTGAGACCTCCGGCTACATAGGGGCTCCAGCCTCCATCACCAGTCTTCTTCAGCTCCATACTCCTGCTCCACGGAATGAGGGATTACGACTGTTCCATATAGTTCATGAAATGTACCATATTACCGCATGAATTCCCACGTATTATTTCGGCCACAAAACCACTTTCCCCCAGCATGGACGCATTGTGGTACATACGCAAATTAATAGATAGAATAAGTTATCATGTGGAAACCGCCTACTGTGAACTTTCTTCTTGACAAAAGAGATATTGTGCCATAAATATAGTTAACACTATGAACAATGT
>JAFDCC010000268.1 GCA_019312985.1 Deltaproteobacteria bacterium | reverse complement strand
TGGAAGGAAGCTTTATGTTTTACAAAAAAAGCACTCAGGTATAATTTTTCCCCAATAGCTTGATTTTTCTGTGCATCTTCGAGTGTCATGGGGTAAATTAGGTATTTTTACGGAAAAATCTTGTCCGGACTGCCACATCGTGGTAGTTGGGGCCGCGTAATTTTCTGGATGCTGTCCAGACGGTTTCTTATCAACTGGCAGTCTCGCTGTCAAAACGAAAAAATCAAACGGAGGTCCATAATGGGCAGGTACAAGGAAATTTTCACCAAGAGCATTGAAGATCCTGATGGTTTCTGGGGCAAGGCTGCAGAAGGCATTGACTGGTACAAGAAGTGGGACAAGGTCCTGGATGACTCCAAACCCCCGTTCTACCGGTGGTTTGCCGGTGGCGAGATGAACACCTGCTACAATGCCGTCGACCGGCACCTTGAGCGGGGCAGGGCGAACCAGGTGGCGATCATCTACGACAGCCCGGTCACCAACACCATCCAGAAATTCACCTACCGGGAGCTCCGTGACCTGGTCGCCAACTTTGCCGGGGCCCTCAAGGGCCTGGGAGTCGGCAAGGGCGACACGGTCATCATCTACATGCCGATGATTCCGCAGGCGGCCATTGCCATGCTTGCCTGCGCCCGTCTCGGCGCCATCCACTCCGTCGTTTTCGGAGGTTTTGCGGCAAACGAGCTCGCCATCCGCATTGACCACTCAAAACCGAAGGTGATCGTAACGGCCTCCGGCGCCGTGGAGGGCAAGAAGCTCATCGAGTACAAACCCCTGCTCGACAAGGCCATTGAGATCGCCGACCACACGCCCGAAAAGTGCATCATCTACCAGCGCTCCATCATCAAGGCCGCTCTCAGCGAAGACCGCGACCTCGACTGGGAAGAGCTCGCAAAAGCCGCGAAACCCGCCGACTGCGTCCCGGTAAAGGCCACCGATCCCCTTTACATTCTCTACACCTCCGGCACCACCGGCATGCCCAAGGGCGTTGTCCGGGACAACGGCGGTCATGCCGTGGCGCTGAACTGGAGCATGGAGAACATCTACGACGTACGCGGCGGCGATGTTTTCTGGGCCGCCTCGGATGTCGGCTGGGTCGTCGGCCACTCCTATATCATCTACGCCCCCCTCCTGCGGGGCTGCACCACTATCATCTACGAGGGCAAACCCATCGGCACCCCGGACCCGGGGGCCTTCTGGCGTCTTATATCACAGCACGGCGTCAAGGTGCTTTTCACCGCGCCGACGGCTTTCCGCGCCATTAAAAAAGAGGACCCGGACGGCAACTATACCAAAGAGTACGACCTCTCCGACTTCAAATACCTCTTTCTGGCCGGCGAACGGCTCGACCCCGACACCTACCACTGGGCCTGCAAAATCCTGCATCGCCCGGTCATCGACCACTGGTGGCAGACCGAAACGGGCTGGCCCATTGCCGCCAACTGCATGGGTATCGAGCAGCTCCCCGTCAAGCCCGGTTCGCCCACCGTGTCCGTTCCCGGCTACGACGTCCAGATCCTCAACGACGCCGGCAAGGAACTGGGGCCCCACGAGGAGGGCAACGTCGTAGTGAAGCTGCCCCTGCCCCCGGGCACCCTTCCGACCCTGTACAAGGACGACGAGAAGTTCCAGCGCTCCTACATGGCCAAGTTTCCCGGTTACTACGAGACCAGTGACGGCGGCTACAAGGACGAGGACGGCTATGTCTTTGTCATGGGCCGCATGGACGACGTCATCAATATCGCCGGGCACCGCTTATCCACCGGCGCCATGGAAGAGGTCATCGCCACCCATCCCAGCGTGGCGGAATGTGCTGTGTTCGGTACCGATGACCAGCTCAAGGGCCAGCTTCCCGTGGGCCTCGTCGTCCTGAAGGCCGGTGTCGAACAGGACGAGGATGTCCTGAAAACGGACCTTGTCAAGATGGTGCGCAACCAGATCGGCCCCATTGCCTGCTACAAGGAGACGGCCATTGTCAAACGGCTGCCGAAGACCCGTTCCGGCAAGATCCTGCGCGGCACCATGCGGGCCATTGCCAACGGCAAGGAATACCGGCTGCCCTCTACCATCGATGACCCGGTCATCCTCGAGGAAATAACCGAGACCTTGAAGGGCATGGGATATCCCAAAAGATAATCGAGACTGGCTCCCGACAAGGGGCGGCCGTGACCCGGCTGCCTCTTGTCGATTCTTTTGAAAAATTCCCCTTTGGGAGATACCGGTCATGAAGATCCATGAGTATCAGGCCAAGGAACTGTTCCGCAGCGCCTCCATCCCGGTACCGGACGGCAGGGCTGCCTTCAGCGTCGACGAGGCGTGCGAGGCGGCTGCGGAACTGGGCGGCTACCCGGTCGTCATAAAGGCCCAGATCCATGCCGGCGGCCGCGGCAAGGGGGGCGGGGTCAAGCTTGCCGCCTCCCCGGAGGAAGCGCGGGAAGCAGCCGCGCAGATCCTTGGCATGAACCTCGTCACGCCCCAGACCGGGCCGGAAGGAAAAATTGTCCGCAAGCTTTTGGTGGAGCAGGGCCTCAACATTGCCCGGGAGCTCTACCTCTCCCTCCTGCCCGACAGGTCTACGGCCAGCATCATTATCATGGCGAGCGAGGCCGGCGGCATGGACATCGAAGAGGTCGCGGCCAGGACCCCTGAGAAGATCGTCAGGGTTGCGGTCAATCCCCTGCTGGGCATTCAGCCCTATCACTGCCGCGAGGCGGCATTCGGCCTGAACCTTGAGCCGGAGGCAGCGCGGCAGTTCACCACCATGCTCAGAAACCTTTACTCCCTCTTTGTCGCCCGGGACTGCTCCCTTCTCGAGATAAACCCACTGGTGGTTACCGCGGAGGGCGCCATCATCGCCCTGGACGCCAAGATCGACATCGACAGTAACGGCCTGTACCGGCAGAAGGACCTCCTCGAACTGCGCGACACCGGCGAGGAGGACCCCCTCGAGGTGGAGGCCTCGCAACACAACCTGAACTACATCAACCTTTCCGGCAATGTCGGCAACATGGTCAACGGCGCCGGCCTGGCCATGGCCACCATGGACATCATCAAGAAGGCCGGGGCCGAACCTGCCAACTTTCTCGATGTCGGCGGCGGCGCCAACGCGGAAATGGTGGAAAACGGCTTTAGAATCATCCTGGCGGACGAAAACGTCAAAGCGGTCCTCATCAATATTTTCGGCGGGATTCTCCGCTGCGACGTCCTGGCCGAAGGAGTCGTGCAGGCTGCCCGCAAAACCGGCATCAACGTGCCGGTGGTCATCCGCATGGAGGGAACCAACGTGGAAGAGGGCCGCCGCATCCTGGCGGATTCAGGCCTCAACCTCATCACTGCCGTGGACCTGAAAGATGCGGCGGATAAAATTTCCAGTATTGTCAAGAGCTGACCATGAGTATCTTCGTTGACAGCAGCACCCGGGTCCTGGTCCAGGGCATAACCGGCAGGGAGGGCCAGTTTCACACGCGCCAGTGCATGGCCTACGGCACCCAGGTCGTCGCCGGCGTCACGCCGGGCAAGGGCGGCCAGGAGGTCAACGGCATTCCGGTCTTCGACTCGGTGGCCCAGGCCGTCGCGGAAACCGGCGCCATTCGTCAGATGGTCGTCGCCAAACAGTTCGCCGATGCCGCCACCAATACACCGGCCCAGTATATCCTGTACGAGTTTATCCGCCAGGGGTTTTTGGATAAGCAAATTAAAGAAAATGTTCAAT
>JAFDCC010000267.1 GCA_019312985.1 Deltaproteobacteria bacterium | reverse complement strand
TCAACGTTCTGACTGACGGTATGCTCGGCGTCGAGGCGGGCATGTGGATGCTTTCCATCGTCGTTATCATCTACGTGGCATCCGGCGGCCTTCGGGCTGTGGCCTACGTTGATACCCTGCAATGCCTGCTGCTGGCCTTCGGTATTGCCGTGATCGGCGTTATTACCCTGAACGCCGTTGGCGGCTGGGCAGTTCTGCAGGACGGTATTGCCAAGTTGACCTCACCGGAAATTATCCCGGCACTGGGAGGCCCTATTGATCCCAAGAGGACACCGGACGGCTTCAGCCATTATACGGCCATTCCGGGTGTGATCCAGTTTGTAAAATCCGGGCCCTCAGCAGCAGGCGGCGCCTGGACCGGCATCATGTGCCTGACCTACATGTTTGCCCTCATGGGCATTCAGTCAGCGCCGGCATTTTCCATGTGGTCCTTTTCCAACAAGAACCCCAGGCCTTTTGCACCGCAGCAGGTATGGGCCTCTTCAGCCGGCATCGGCTTCATCCTTATTTTCTTCACGGCTATCCAGGGTCTCGGCGGCCACCTCATCGGTGCTGACGCTGCAGCTCTCAAGGCCGGAATCGCCAAGGATATTCTGCAGGTCGGCGGCAACATCATGGAAATGCCGGGCAAGCAGGGTATGATCGTCCCGGCCCTTATCAATCTCATGGCTGAGACCGCCCCGTGGCTTGTCGGCCTCCTGGCAGTGTGCGCCCTGGCGGCCATGCAGTCCACCGGCGCTGCCTACATGTCAACAGCTGGCGGCATGCTGACACGGGATCTTTACAAGCGTTTCATTAATCCCGAAGCATCCCATACGACCCAGAAGCTTTTCGGCCGTATCGGCGTTGTCATCATCTGCGGTCTTGCCCTTCTCGTTGCCACAACCTCCAAGGATGCCCTCGTTCTCCTGGGCGGCCTGGCCGTTGCTTTCGGCTTCCAGATGTGGCCCGCCCTCTTGGGTATCTGCTACTTCCCATGGCTGACCCGCCAGGGTATCACCGTCGGCCTGATCGCCGGTCTTATCGCTGTAATGATGACTGAATCCATTGGTGTGTCATGGTTCGGCATCAAGGCCTGGGGCCGCTGGCCGTGGACCATCCACTCAGCCGGTTGGGGTATTTTCTTCAACCTCGGCCTGGCAATCATCGTTTCCGCAATGACCCAGGGAAGCGATAACAGGGAACACAAGCAGAAGTTCCATGACTTCCTCGCCGAAACGGCCGCAGTGCCTGCCTCGAAGGCAGGCCTGAAACCGATGGCCTGGATCGTTACCCTTGTCTGGTTCATCTTTGCTATCGGACCGGGCGCTGTTATCGGCAACACCATCTTCGGTAACCCCAATGATGCAATCACCTGGATGTTCGGCATGCCCTCCATCTGGGTATGGCAGATCATCTGGTGGGCCCTTGGTGTCGGCATGATGTGGCTACTCGCATACCATATGCAGATGTCCACCATGCCGGAGAAAGACATTGTCGCCCTTGTTGAGGATATCGGCGATGTCAAGGCAGCAAGGCTTGATGTTGATAAGCCGTAACCGTTAACCCATAACTTTACAGGGACTCTGCGATTTCGGGCGACCAGCCCGGAATCCGGGGTCCCTTTTTTCATCTTATGCTGACATTCTGGTACGGAATAACATCCTTTCTCTTTGCCGCCCTCCTGTTTTTCCCGGTGCGAAAACTGCTGTTGTCAATCAACGTCAACAGGATCCAGAGTAAACAAAAGCGGGCGATAACAGAGGAAGAGCTGAAGGTACTGAAAAAGAAGGTCAATGTCATCGCGGCCATCATTGCCGTTACCTTTGCCTTTTTTTATAACAAGTTCATGATTGTGAAATTTTTTAAACCATAGAATTCCAGGCGCATGGACAGGAAAATAAAGTTTGATACAAAGGCCGTCCCGTATATTGTAGGCCTGCTGGTTATCGTCGGTTTCATCTTTTACTGGCGGGGCGGGGTTGAAAAAAACCCGGGGGACTACAACGTCCGAAAAGGCAACTACAGGCTTGAAGACGGCCAGTATGAAGAGGCGATCAAGGAATTTACTGAAGCTTTGGGGAAAAACCCGGAGCATCCCATGGCCCGGCTCAGCCTCGCCGTAACCTATATACAGATGGGCCGGGAAAACGAAGCGCTACAGGAGTTCAACTTCGTCATTGAAAAAAATCCCGCACTGGCAGCGGCCTACGCCAACAGGGGAATTCTTTATGACCGGACGGGCGAATACCGCTTGGCCCTTGCCGATTACCGCAAGGCGCTGGAACTTGACGAAGAAATTTTGAAGGGCCCGGGCTGGCTCTGGCGCTTCATGCGCAACATAGACGAAAAGCCGCCAACCATCAAGGACAGGGCCGACTATCTCGAGGCTGAACTTGCCAAACCGGAGGGGGAAAGGCTGCTCAGGGTCCCGGAAAAAGACGAAAAACAGCGAATGTATAAAATTGATGATTGACGTAGGTGTTTTTACCTAGTAAGAATAATCCTGATTCATTCCATAAGCAGCATCCCCGGTTAAGGTTGGCAACATAGCCCTAAAGTGTAAATCATTATTTTGTGAAGGAGTTGGACTCATGAGCGAAAAAGATGAAATGGAAGTATCAGAATCCCAAATTGCGGTACACTGGCAGGAAGAGGACTATTATTACCCTTCCGAGGAGTTCGTGGCTCAGGCGAACGTAAACGACAAGGCGATCTACGACCGGTTTAGCCTTGAGAACTTCCCAGAATGCTTCCACGAGTACGCTGAGCTCCTGGACTGGGACGAGAAGTGGCACACGACCCTGGATACCAGTGATGCCCCTCTCTGGAAGTGGTTTGTCGGCGGCAAGCTCAATGTCAGCTACAACTGCATTGACAGACACCTGGCCAAAAACAAGAACAAGACAGCGCTTCATTTCGTGCCTGACTCAGAAGATGAGCGGATTGAGCATATCACCTACCAGGAACTCTACATCAGGGTAAACGAGGCGGCCGCCGTCCTGCGTGACTTCTGCGGCCTGAAAGCCGGGGACCGGGTCACCCTGCATCTTCCCATGACCGCTGAACTGCCGATCACCATGCTGGCCTGTGCCCGCCTTGGGGTCATCCATTCGGTGGTCTTCGGCGGCTTCAGCCCCTCGGCCTGTGCCGACCGGGCCGTTGACTCCCAGAGCCGCGTCCTCTTCACCATCGACGGCTACTACCGCGGCGGCAAGTGGATCGACCACAAGAAAAATGCCGACGAGGCCTTCGATATCTCCCGGAAAGAGGGCCATGAAATTGAAAAAGTCCTTGTCTGGGAAAGGCATCCGGGCAAGTACAACAGCGGCTCGCCACTGAAAGAGAACAGGGACTACTCCATGAACGAGGTATTAAAGAAATACCGCCGTGCCAAGGTTGATCCCGTCTCCATGCCGGCCGAGGCCCCGCTGTTCCTCATGTATACCAGCGGCACAACCGGCAAGCCCAAGGGCTGCCAGCATTCCACCGGCGGTTACCTTTCCTACGCCGCCGGGACCTCCAAGTACATCCAGGATATCCACCCTGAAGATGTTTACTGGTGCATGGCCGACATCGGCTGGATCACCGGCCATTCCTATATTGTTTACGGGCCGCTCTCCATCTGTGCCTCATCGGTCGTCTACGAGGGTGTCCCCAACTACCCGGACGCCGGTCGCTGCTGGCGCATTGCCGAGGAACTCGATATCAATATCTTCCATACGGCGCCGACGGTCATCAGGGCCCTGCGCAAGATCGGCCCGGATGAGCCGGCCAAGTACAACTACAACTTCAAGCACATGACCACGGTCGGCGAGCCCATCGAGCCCGCGGTCTGTAAGTGGTACCATGAGACTATCGGCAAGGGCAAGGCTGTCATTGTTGATACCTGGTGGCAGACCGAGACAGGCGGTTTCCTCTGCACGACACTGCCGGGCATTTCTCCTATGAAGCCCGGTTCTGCCGGCCCCGGTGCTCCGGGCATCCATCCGTTT
>JAFDCC010000266.1 GCA_019312985.1 Deltaproteobacteria bacterium | reverse complement strand
GGTTTGGGCGGCAGCATTATGGAAATGGGAACAAATGATAAAATTGAGACGATTCCGGCCGAGGGCGAGATCTATGCCTGTCCCAGCTGCGGCTACCGGGACGGCTTCCACGTCTCATTCAAGGTTCGCCCCGGCACCAGCAAAGCGGATATCTGCCTCATCTGTCCCAACTGCCACCGCCGTTTCTTCATAAACTGGCAGGCGGACCTGGCTGCCGAATGATGAGAAAACAGGTTTCAAGGTGTCGAGGGGAAAAGATACACAGCAGATGTGAATTGAGCATTCATTGCAAGAGTTTTGGTCGGGCATCCCTTGGCAGCCGGCATGATATATGGGCGATGAGATGGATTACTTTGTAAATCTGAGGAGGTACAAACATGAAGATCGATCCTGAAGCGGTCTGGCTGTGGATTTCAGCCTATTCGGTTAACATCATCGGCGCCATCCTTATTTTCATCGTGGGAAAATGGCTCGCCCGCCGGATCACTAACCTTCTGTCAAAACTTTTGAAGAAAAACAATGTCGAACCGACCCTGGTCAATTTCCTGACAAGCCTCTTATACTACACTCTCATAGTTTTGGTCGTAGTAGCGGCGGCCGGCCGCCTCGGCATAAACACCACGTCATTCCTGACCATTATCGGCGCCGCCGGCCTTGCCGTCGGCCTGGCCCTGAAGGACTCGCTCTCCAACTTTGCCGCCGGCGTCATGCTCGTGCTTTTTCGGCCCTTTGCCATCGGGGATGTCGTGTCAACTGCCGGCATCACCGCCAAGGTAGAGAAGATCACCATCTTCAACACGCTGTTCTGCTCGCCGGACAACCAGCTGATTATTGTGCCCAACAACAAGATCATCAGCGACATCATCACCAATATCAATGCCAAGGATACCCGCCGCATCGACCTGGTAGTGGGGATAAGCTACTCCGATGACATGGCGCAGACCAGGGATATCCTCAAGGGGCTTGCCGAAGCCGACAGCCGTATCCTGACCGACCCGGCCCCGACAATCGCCGTTGCCGAGCTGGCCGACTCCAGTGTCAACCTGGTCTTCCGGCCCTGGGTCAAGACCGGTGATTACTGGGATGTGCGCTTTGACCTGACGGAAAAAATCAAGAACAGCCTTGACGAGGCCGGCATCTCCATTCCCTTTCCGCAGCAGGATGTGCACCTTTTTGTCGAGAAAAAGGAAGCGGCTGAAGCGGTCTGACCTTTCTCGCGCCCTGGCTTGACGCGTGCGGCAGAAATGCCTATAGGTAAGAGGGCAGGCGTTGTTTTTATCATGCAACGCATATGAAGAAAGTCCATAGAAAGCTGAAATACAACCACCTTGAACATGAAACCCCTCAGCTTCCGCTGCGGGGTTTTATTTTTGGACTGAAGCGGCACGCCGCCGCCTTCAGAATGGGAAGCATGGCACTTCCCCCTCTGTTCATGGGTAAGACCAATGCCAGGCCCAAGGAAAAGAGACATGACACAGGCAAAAAACGGTGACACGGTAAAAATTCATTATACGGGAAGGCTGGAGGACGGCACTGTTTTTGATTCGTCCAGCGGCCGGGAGCCCCTGCAGTTCAGCATCGGCAGCAGCCAGGTGATCGCCGGTTTCGAGGAAGCGGTGACCGGCATGACGGTGGGGGAGAAGAAGACGGCCATGATTCCCTGCGCCAAGGCATACGGCGAGCGGAACCCGAGCATGACCATGGTGGTCGACAGGAAGCACGTTCCAGCCGACATAGCCCCGGAAGTAGGACAGCGGCTGCAGGTTGGGAGCCCGAGCGGCGAGGTTCTGGCAGTGACAGTTGTCGATGTCAGTGACGACAACATCACTCTCGATGCCAATCCTCCCCTGGCAGGAGAGGACCTGACCTTTGATATCGAACTGGTGGAAATCGCTTGAGCGGGCCGGGGAAAAATATTGACACACATGGAGGGCGGGGGTACCTTAGTAGCTGAAAACAGGAGAAATTCTCATGTAGCAGCATGGTCGCATGATATCGCACTTCAGATGAACTGAAGAGTTCTTATGCCAGTTTACGAGTATACAGCACTGGACCGGGCCGGCAAGAATGTTGCCGGCATCATCGATGCCGACAGTACTGTGGCGGCCCGCCAGAAACTCCGGGCCTCGGGAAAATATCCTGTCGAGGTGCAGGAGACCGAGGCGCGGTCAACACCGGCCGGTGCGGCAGGGTTCACGCTGCCGTCGTTCTTCAACCGGGTAAGGCCCGACGATATCCACGCCCTGACACGGCAGCTGGCCACCCTGCTCAATGCCGGCATACCCCTTGTCGGTGCCCTTGACGCCCTCATGGAGCAGACCGCAAGTCCGCCCCTGAAAAAGATCATCGCCCAGGTAAAGGAATCTGTCAACGAGGGCAACAGCCTGACGAATGCCCTGAAAAAACACCCCAAACTTTTTTCAGGCATCTATATCAACATGGTCCGGGCCGGCGAGGCCTCCGGTTCCCTCGATGTCGTCCTTGAAAGGCTGGCCGATTTCGGCGAGCACCAGCAGGCCCTGAAGGGCCGCTTTCAGGCGGCGCTGATCTACCCCCTCTTCATGGCGGTCATCGGCGCCGGGGTTCTCTTTTTTCTCCTCAGTTTCGTGGTCCCGAACCTGACGCAGATTTTTACCGAGATGAAGCAGGTCCTGCCCCTGCCCACCACATTACTCATTGGCTTCAGCACCTTCATGCGTTCCTACTGGTGGCTCATCCTCCTTTTGATCATTGGCGTCATCCTCGCTCTGAAGGAGTTTGTCAAGCGGCCCGGGGGGCGTTCCGTCTGGGATGGCATAAAACTGCGGGCCCCTCTTTTCGGACAGATCAACAGGAAGATCGCCCTGGCCCGTTTCGGCCGGACCCTGGGCTCCCTGCTGCAGAGCGGCGTGCCCCTGATCACCTCCCTGGAGATCGTCCGCAACATCGTCAACAACGTCCTGATCGGCGAGGTCATCGATGGCGCCATGGAGGATATCCAGGCAGGGAAAAGTCTCAATTTCGCCCTGGCCAGATCGGCCTGGTTCCCGCCCGTCTTCCGGCAGATGGTCGCGGTCGGCGAACAGAGCGGCGACCTGGAGAAAATGCTGCACAAGATCGCCGATGCCTACGAGCGGGAGGTGGAAAACCGCATTACCGGCCTGACCGCCCTTATTGAACCAATAATGATCCTTCTCATGGCGGTCATTGTCGGCTTTATCGTCATCTCGATCCTGCTGCCCATCTTTGAAATGAACCAGATGGTGGGGTGAAAAGGCAGTTACGGAAGAAATGGGGCGGTATGCCGGGTCGCCGCCGGGGTGGTGCTGCAGTTGGACTTCATCAATTAAAGCAGGAGAGGAAAGATAAGCTCAAGGCACATGTAAACCTTTTTTCATATGAAACAGTCTAAACACACAGAGGTAGAAAGAATATGTTTCGTGACAGGAAAATAAGAGAAAATCGGGGCTTTACCCTGATTGAAATCATGGTTGTTCTCGTCATTCTCGGCATCCTGGCCGGGCTCATCGTGCCGCGCATCATGGGCCGTCCCGATGAGGCGAGGCGGATGAAGGCAAAGATCCAGATCCAGAGCCTGGAAACGGCTTTGCAGCTGTACAAGCTTGACACCGGCAATTACCCTGCCACGGAGCAGGGACTGCAGGCCCTGGTGGAACCCCCTGCTGCGGGTGAACTGGCCAGGTCCTGGCGTGAAGGCGGCTACCTTGAAAAGGGCCAGGTTCCCAAGGACCCGTGGGGCTACGATTACGTCTATCTCAGTCCCGGCACCCACGGCGATTTTGACCTTCTCTCCTACGGTGCCGACGGCACAGCAGGAGGTGACGGCAAGAACCAGGACATCAATAACTGGGACCTGGAGTGATACAGCGATTCCTGCCTGCGACGCAGCTTTCTTTCAACCAATGTTCCGCCGGCTCTCCCGCCGGCAGCCTCACCCCTCTGCAATGTTCAGTTTCGGGGCCGCAGCCGTCTTTTTGCCGCCAGGGGGTGACGAACACCAGGGGCTACACCCTGGTCGAGCTGGTGATGGTCATCATCCTGCTCGGCCTGATCTTCGGCCTCGTGCTGCCCCAATTCCGCACCTCAGCACTGCGCGACAGCCTGGATTCCACCGCTCTGCGCCTCATCGGCCTGGTGGAGGATTTGCGGGGCCAGGCGGTAAGCGACCAGGTTGTCTACCTCCTCCACCTTGATATCCGGGGAAAAAGAGTCTGGTTCCATGCGGCCGATGCCACTGAAGAAGAGAGGGAGTGGGCCGAGAAGGGGGCTAAGCTCCTGCCCTATGACGTGAAAATCGAGGACATCTGGTCCTGGTCCAGGGGCAAGCTCTACGACGAGGCGACAATCCTGTTCAGCAAAAAAGGCTATATCGAGCAGGCGATGATCCACCTGCAGGCAGACGATGGCCGGCAGGTAAGCCTCGAGTTCACCCCCTTCCTCGGTTCGGTAAAGATCCACGACGGCTACGTCGATATAGACAGGGGCTGACCGCATACCCGCTCGGCCTGCAATAATAACCCAATATTCCCTATGGCAGAAAAGAAAGCAGAGAGAGGCTTCACCCTCCTGGAGGTATTGGTTGCCGTCGCCCTCATCGCGGTCGCCCTTACGACCCTGCTGGTTTCCCAGTCCCAGACCGTCTCCCTGGCAAACGACGCCAAATTCGAGACC
>JAFDCC010000265.1 GCA_019312985.1 Deltaproteobacteria bacterium | reverse complement strand
GAAATAAGAAATAAGAAATAAAACCGGGGTCAGACCCCGGTTTTTTCTTTCAGCCGGCGGGATTTTCCCTTCTCTTATAGATAAAGTAGATATTGCGGGCGTAGATGAAGACCCCGAAAGCCTGGCCGAGGATAAATACCGGGTCTTTCCGCCAGATGGCATAGGAGAGAAGGACCAGCCCCCCGCTGATGCTGAAAAACCAGAACATTTCCGGGATGACGCTCTGCCGCTTTTTCTCGCTTGCTATCCACTGGATGATAAACCGCATGCTGAATAGGAACTGGCCCAGCAGGCCGATGGAAATCCATATGGTCTCAGTTGTTAAGCTCATTTTTTTCTGCCTGAGGTTTTGAGGGAATGGTTTCGGCTGCTGTCGGCCGCTGCATGCGGCGGGTCAGCCACATGACGCCGATCAGGTCGGTGATGCCGACCCAGAGGCGGTTGCCGATGCCGTATTTCGAGGTCCCGGCCTGCCTGTGGCGGTGGCGAACCGGGATCGACCTGACCTGATAACCCTCCCGCACCACCAGGGCCGGCATGAACCGGTGCATGTGGTCGAAGAAGGGCAGCTTTAAAAAGAGCGAACGCGGCAGCATTTTCAGGCCGCAGCCGGAGTCGGGCGTCGCATCCCCGAGCAGGCCGGCCCGGACCGAGTTGGCAATCCTGGACGAGATTTTCCGGATAAAGGAGTCCTGCCTGTCGGTCCGGTTGCCCATGACAAGACCGAGTTTTTCGTCCGGCGCCGCATCGGCAAAAAGCGCCATCAGCTTCGGGATATCGGCGGGGTCGTTCTGGCCGTCGCCGTCGAGGACGACAATATACTCGTGGCGCGCAAAGTGGACCCCGGTGTAAACCGCGGTGCTCTGGCCGCAGTTGATTCTGTGGTTGACAACGCGCAGGGAGGGGGCGTCTGCGGCAAGTTCCTGCAGGATGCTGAGGGTATCGTCGCTGCTGCCGTCGTCGACAAAGATTATCTCGTAAACGAGCCCCTCCAGGCCGCTCAGCACATTTTCTATCTCGCGATAAAGGGTCTCGACGCTTTCCGCTTCGTCTTTTACCGGAATGACAACTGAAATATTCATGCGATGAACCTGGCGGACCGTTCTGCCTTCTCCTGCCGCGCTTCTGGAAGATTACCCGGGCGGGAAATTCCCGCCGGTACTCTGTTTTAATGAAGGAAAACCGTTTTTCAGTGTTCTGGAAGACAGGGATGTTTTATCCTGGAAAGCCTTGTATTGCAACAACCCGGGGTGCCTGCCCGGTCCTGTCAAAGGGAACTGCAAAATGTTTTTTCCGTCAGGGCCCGGGGTCGGGATTCGGTCTCCGCTTAATGGGCCCCTGGTGTGAGACTATCTATAATGAATCACCGGATAGCCTGTCAACTAAAAATCCTCTATGGCAGCAGGTTTGAGGGTGCAACATCCCTGCCAGAGCCGCGCATCTTATCACTCCCTTGAACAGGTGCAGCCGGCATGAAGCATGGAGGAGACCCGGGACGGCCGGGAAAACAGGCAGGTATCCTGCAAATATTTCTCCTGCACAATACTCCAACTTGTGTTAGAAACACTCTTCTTTACTGGATTGTTTCTGTATGCAGCGAGCCATGAACGTTATCGGACAGATTGACAGGGAGCTTCTCGTATTCTGCAACAACCTCGGCAGCCCCCAGTGGGATGGGTTGTGGGTCCTGCTGACCGACAGGCTCGCCTGGATACCACTGTATGTCTTTTTTATACTGCTGATGGTTATCCGCTACCGGGATGCAAGGGTCGTTTTTACAGCCGTCCTCGCGGTGGTGCTGCTGATCACCCTGGTGGACCAGTCCCTGACCCAGGTTTTCAAACCTCTGATAAAGAGGCTGCGGCCCTGCCACGTCCCGGAGCTCACCGGCCAGATACGCATGGTGCTGGAGAGCTGCGGCGGCCTGTACGGTTTTTTCAGCGCCCACGCGGCCAACTCCGCCGCCCTGGCCACATTCGGCATCGGCGCCCTGCACCGCCGCTTTCCGTGGTTTTCCTACATGCTGGTTGGCTACAGCCTGCTGCATGGCTACAGCCGGGTCTACCTGGCCAAGCACTACCCCACCGACGTGCTCACCGGCTGGCTCTACGGCATTCTCCTGGGCTATGGCACCTTTCTCCTCTTTAACAGGCTCATTCAGCGGTGGAAAAAATGAACCGGAACAGCATCCCCGCCAGCGTCCTTGCCATCCACACCCTGCTGCTCCTGGCAAAGGCGGCGCTGATCCTCACCTGGGACCTGGAGCTCCACTACGAGGAGGCCCAGTACTGGCTCTGGAGCAGATACCCGGACTGGAGCTACTACTCCAAGCCCGGCATGGTGGCCTGGATGAACTGGCTCAGCACTGGACTTTGGGGCGACACACAGCTGGGGGTCAAGTTCCCGGCCCTGGTATCCGGATGGCTCATGGGGCTGACCATCTACCTTCTTGCATACGAGCTTTTGAGGGAGCACAGGGTTTCGCTGCTGGCGTCGCTGGTTATGTACCTGATGCCCTTCTACTATTCGGTCAGCCTGTTCCATTCCACCGACACCTTTCTCTGCGCCTTTCTCCTCCTGGCACTTTTTTTTCTCTACCGGGCCGCCGAAAATGGCCGGCGCCGCAACTGGGTCCTGGCCGGCGCCATGCTGGGCCTGGCGATGTTGAGCAAGTACGCCGCCATTATCTTTGTTCCCGCTTCCGCCCTCTATCTGCTGCTCATGGAAAAGAAAGAGGCAAGAGCCTGGAAGGGCTGGTCAATCGCCATGGGAACGGCCCTTGTTTTCTGCCTCCCCATCGTTATATGGAATGCGGCCAACGACTGGGTCACCTTCAAACACGTCTTTACCCTGGGCGGGGGCGGCGCCACCGAAAAGGTCTACACCCTGAAAGAACAACTGCAGGCGGCCGGGGAATACATCGGCGGCCAGGCGGCGATCATCTCGCCCTTTCTCCTGCTTATCCTCCCCTTTGCCCGTAAAAACGGGCTTTCACGGGAGAAACGGGCATTTCTCCTCGTCCTGCCGCTGGTATCGTTTTTCCTCTTCCTGGCGCTGAGCCTTTATAAGCAGAAGGCGGCCAACGTCAACTGGCCCATGTCCGGCTACGTGACCCTGCCAATCTTTTTTGCTGCCGCCCTGCACCGTTTCGACTGGCGCAAATGGTTCCTGCCGCTCGCCGCTTTCCAGCTCGCCCTCCTGCTTATGCTCGGGTATTTCAAGAATTTCGACCTCCTGCCTTTCAAACTCAAAAAAGACCCCCGGATGGACTATGTCGGCTGGCGCCAATTGGCCCGCGAGGCGGAAAAGGCGGCGCAGGAGACAGGGGGGGAGAAAACAATATTTCTCTCCGCCAACTACCAGGTCGCCTCGGCGGTGACCTTCTACATGCAGGAGGAAAGCCGCCGGGAGGTGTTCTGCATCAGCGGCGGCGGCCGGATGAACCAGCTACTTATCTGGAACCGGGCGGCCGAATTCGAAAACG
>JAFDCC010000264.1 GCA_019312985.1 Deltaproteobacteria bacterium | reverse complement strand
CTTGACAACGCGGTTCATTCCGCGGTATATATCCTGCCTTTCCGCGGGACTACAAACAGGGTCGGGACGTAGCGCAGTCTGGTAGCGCACCTGAATGGGGTTCAGGGGGCCGGAGGTTCAAATCCTCTCGTCCCGACCAGTAATAGCAAGGGATTAGCTCAAATAGAGTTAATCCCTTTTTCTTTTGGTGCCTATGTCTGGGGCAGCTATTCCTGTATATTCAGCTTTATTGCTTTTTTAGAGCAGCGATAGATTTTTTTCAGAGCGACAAACTTGCCTTTCCCGAGGTACTCCTCTGATACTTTTCGTTGCCTGTCATCGTAATCTGCCTTGTCGTTGCGGGACAGCCAGTAAACAACCGCGGCAAATTTTTCCGCTTCCTCGAGGGTGTCGCACACCTTCAGCCCCTTGTATTTTATCTTGTCCGAACCGGGCCTCGTATAGGAATATTCTATTTCATACCATGTTTCCATTGCAGTAACCGGATAGAGGTGGCTCCCTGCCTGATTTCACCTGGCTGTTTTCAGCCGGCAGGAAGAAGTATTCAACAGAGGGTATTCCGGATTCTCTGGCAGAACTCCCTGCAATTATAGCGAATGAGGAGAATAAGTCCACACCTTGGTAATCTGCTCTTGTTTTGACGGGCAGACAGCCAGTGTCAAAATATGCACTGGTTTTTCGTGCTGAATGATGCTAAAAAAAATTGACTCAGGCAAAAGCCGGAGCGCTGCTCCGGGCCGCGGACTGCGAGGCAGCGGCACCGGCATCTTTCGGCAGCAGTGGGCGCAGCTTTGGGCCGGCCCGGAAATTTCCCTAAAGGGGTTGCTTCGCAGTCATCCCGCAAGACGGCAAATTCGATTACCCAGGAGGTCAGCATGGGCAGGATACGGTTTGAAAGTACTGAATCGGAGGTTCATTTTTTAAACCCCATGAAGGAGTTCAACGAGGACGTCCAGATCCTCGAGATCCGCCGGGATCCACTTCTTGGTGACACAAGCGTTTTCAACCCCGAACTCAAGGATAAGGCCCAGATCTTCTTTGGCAGCTGTGACCAGGAACTCATTGACCGGCTTGTTGAAGAAAGCGCCAAAACCTGTTTTTTCTGCGGTGATGCGGTTGCGAAAAGCACGCCCCGGTTCATGCCCGACTTTTCCAGTGAAGGACGGATACGGGTCGGCGAGGCGCTCCTGTTTCCCAACCTGTTCTCCCTCGGGACCTATCATCCTGTTATCCGGCTCTGTGATGCGCATTTTCTCAAGCTTTCCGAGTTTACCCCGGAACTGATCAGCAACGGTTTCCGGGCCGCCAGGCAGTTCATCAGCCTTGCATATGATAAAGATCCGAAAATATCCCACGCAGCAGTTAGCGCAAATTACCTTTTCCCTGCCGGGGCAAGCCTGGTGCACCCCCACCTGCAGATGATTGCCACGCCTCTGCCATACTCATACCAGGCGCGGATGCTCGCGGCGTGCAGCCGGTGGCAGTCAGATCACGGCTCAAGCTATTTTGTCGATCTCTTCACAGAAGAGCAGGGAGGTCCCCGTTATATCGGCCAGAAAGGGAGATGGCACTGGCTGGCGCCTTTCTCGCCCCTGGGCAACAACGAGGTCATGGCGATTCACGAAGATACGGCCGACCTTCATGACCTTGCAGATGATGATCTGGATAACCTCGCGGCCGGCATTGCGGCTGTTCTCCGGCACTACGAGACACTGGGGCATCTCAGCTACAATTACGCCCTATACTCGGTGCGCCATGAGTTTGATGATGGCGGTTTTCGGCTGCTTCTGAAGGTTATTACCCGGCAGAATCTCTATGCCAACTACCGGAACGATGACTACTTCCTGCAGAAACTGCTGCAGTCGGAATTGATTATCACCCCACCGGAAGAACTGGCAGAGCAGGTGCGAAAACATTTCAAGGGGTAGTATCAGAAAAGGAAGGGCAGCGGCAACCGGTCAGTTTGAAACCCTCTTTTGAAAGGAGGGGACGAAACTGTAATGGGGCTGCCAGCTCAGGCTACTTTTTTATACCCTGCTGAGAAAGCCAGTGGCTCGCCTGCTTTTTTGCCGCCAGGATCTCTTTTTCCTTCATGTTCTTGGCAAGCATTACCTGTCTGTTTCTTGCTTCAAGAAGGCCGTTTTGGGCAGCGATCTCGAGCCACATGTAGGCAAGGGTAAAGTGCCTGGGGATGCCTTGTCCCGTGCCTTCTGTTAACAGCAAGCCGAGGTTGAACTGTGCATCTGCAAAATTCTGTTCGGCTGCCCTGAGAAACCAGACATAGGCCTTGGCGCTGTTAGGCTTGTCAATTCCTTTTCCTTTCAACAGCATTACCGCCAAATCGTTCTGGGCCCGCGGGTGTCCCTGGTGGGCTGCCATTTCAAACCAGCGTAATGCGGTTTTTAAGTCCTTTTTGACGCCAATCCCGCTAAAGTACATAACACCGAGGTCATACTGCACCTGCGGCTCCGTCATGTCGCCCGTGAAGTTCTCCGGGGTCGGCGGCGGCATAAAGTCACTGCGCCCCTTTTTTTTCATTTCAAGAAATCTTTTCTGGGCCTCGCTGTCACCCTGAATAGCTGCCTTTTGGTACCATTTTGATGCCTGCTGGTAATCCTTTTTGACTCCGAGGCCCATCTCGTACAGTATGCCTAATTGCAGTTGTGCCCTGGCATGCCCATTTTCAGCCAGGATCCTGAATTCGTGCAGTGCCTTTGAATAATCCCCCTTTTGTGAGGCCGCAAGCCCGTCTTCAAAACTCGCCATAACCGGTGATACGGTTGCAAAGAGAAAAAGCAGCACCAGGAGGCAGGTTGCGAGGGTTTGGCAAATACGTTGAATGTGCTTATGATCGTTGTTCATGCCGCTTAGAAGATTGTTAAGATGTTTGTCGTATATTTGGTTTCATTGCATTTAATTTTTACAATCTTTTAGTATAAAGCATTTATTCACGAAATGTTGTTTTTTTCAAATTTATTCCGTATTAGGTCTTGCGGTCAGCCGGATAAAACTTTAAAAGAAGAATTCTTGAAATAGGAGTGTCATGATTATCAGGAGGTTTGCATGTACAAAAAAGTATTAACTTCTCTGCTGGTTCTGCTTGTCTTTATCGGCATAGTGCTGCAGTCCGCTTCTGCCCAGGAACCGGTCGTGGAAGGCGGTTTCGTAATCGAGGAGGAAATAGATGCGGAGCTGATGACGGAACTTCCTCCGGATGAGGTCCAATCACAGTTTATCACCTTTGATTATCTCTTGCCGGAATACATGGAACCGGTCCT
>JAFDCC010000263.1 GCA_019312985.1 Deltaproteobacteria bacterium | reverse complement strand
CTAGTGCATCTTTTTTTGCCGCCGGGCCCGGATACCGCACACCTTGTTGCAGAACCGCCTGATGACCGAGAAGTATATATCGCCGGCAGTCGCAATAATGGTGTTGTGCGATGCCCCCGGCACAACCTGCAGTTCCTTGGCCCGGGCCGGGGACTGCGCCTGGAGAATGGCAGCGGAATTTAGCGGGATGATTTCGTCATACTGGCCATGGATGAGAAGGGTCGGTTTGGTGATGGCGGAAATCTTGCGGACATTGTGGAAGCCGTCCTCTTCGGTGATCCCCAGCGCCGCAACATCAACCCCGAGGGTCATGAGTAACGGCAGGGTCGTGGCAAAACCGCTTTCAAGGATCAGGCCGGCAAAATCCTCCTCGTGGGCGGCTGCCAGCTCGAGGGCGGCCGCGGTTCCCAGGGAGCGGCCCATAACCAGCAGCGGCGCGGTATAGCCTTCTGTCGCAAGCCACTCCTTGACGCCGGCGAGGATGCGGTGTGCGTCCTGCAGCATGGCAGTCACCGTCGGGCGCCCCTGGCTCAGGCCGTAGCCGCGGTAATCGGCCGCCAGAAAGTTTATGCCGTGCCTGGTGAAAAAGGGACCGATGTCGTCATAGTCGCTGACAGTTTCCCCGTTGCCGTGAAAGAACAGGATGCTGGGCATCCCTTCCCCGGCGAGGTGAAAGCGGGCATGCACCTGGACCCCGGTTTCGACAATGATGTTTCTGTCCACGACGTTGTCCGGCAGGGGCAGAGTGCGTGTTTCCTGGCGCGGATGAAAAAGCACGCGCAGCACTTGCGGCTGGTCGAGCTTGCTGTAGGTATAGGGCATCTCGCTCATGGTCTGGGCTCGCAAAAGGAAAGGGTTGGCTGTCTTCAGGCCCACGGATGCAACACCGGCGGCAGAGGCGGTAACCGTTTCACTCTACCGTAAAAAACAGCCCGTAACAAATCCTAAATAAAGGGCTGCCGCCGGAGGGAAGCGGCAAGCGTTTTCGTGGGGCAGTGCAATAGCGAAGGAACAGCGGAGCAAGAAAGCGCCGGCGCGGACCGAAAGGCCCGGCCGGCGCCCTGCCAGATAAGTGGGAAAGGCGCTATTCCGCCTTGAAAAAGGCGTTGGCGTTGGCGCCGCATACCGGGCATTTTTCCGGCGCTTCCTTTTCGTGGGTATGGCCGCAGACGGAACAGACGTAATAGTCGTGCTCCTCCATGTTGTCGAGGGTGTCCAGGGCCTTCCGGTACAGGGCGGCATGTTCCTGTTCTACCTCGTTGGCATAGGTAAAGGAGCGGGCCGCAGATTTGTGCCCCTCATCCTCGGCGGTCTTGATCATGCCGGGGTACATGCTGTTGAACTCGTGGGTTTCACCGGCCAGGGCCTCCTCGAGGTTCTCCCGGGTGGAGCGGATGCCGCCCATTGCCCGCAGGTGTGCATGGGCGTGGACCGTTTCTGCCGCCGCCGCCGCCCTGAAAAGTCGTGCCGCCTGGGGGTAGCCATCCTTTTCAGCCTTTTTTGCAAAAGCGAGATACTTTCTGTTTGCCTGTGATTCCCCGGCAAATGCCTCTGCCAGGTTCTGCTCTGTTGTGCTCATGATTCTTCTCCTTGTCTGTATGTCTTTTTCTCTGCCCCATTCCCTGACCCGTGTCAGCGGTTCATATAACCGTGAGCTGCAGGCAGCATGGTGGAAAGCTGCAGCTTCAATTAAAAATATACCTATCAGCAGGGGGTCGTGTCCCGTGATAGTAGTAATTCTCAAAAAGTCTGACAACCATTAAATTGCAAAGAGCAACACTTTTCAGGCAGGCAAGGGAGATGGGCCAGGGCTCGGCAAAAGGGAATCTGAACCGTCTGGCCCGGACCTTCGGCAAGAGGTACATAATTCTGACAGGAAACGGTTTCGGTAGTATATTGTATCAATACAGACACACCATACGGGAGGCGAGCAACCTGATGCTGATATTGACAGGGAGAGTTCTTCTATTGTTCTGCGCCGGCCTGCTGTTGCTCCTGCCAGAAGCCGGTGCCGCTTCATCCGACCGGTTTGCCGGAGCCCGCCGGGAGATGGTCCGGGCCATCGAGGCCGATGTCCTGAGAACCGCCTCGCATATCAGTAAAAAAAGCCTTGCCCCGCGTGTCATGGAGGTTATGGGCAGGGTTGAGCGGCACCGGTTCGTGCCGCCTGCGGCAGAAACATGGGCCTATGCAAACAGGCCGCTGCCCATTGGCCACGGCCAGACTATCTCCCAGCCATACATCGTCGCCCTGATGACCGATCTCGCCGACATCCGCCCCGGCGGCAAGGTGCTCGAGATCGGCACAGGCTCGGGCTACCAGGCCGCGGTGCTCGCAGCAATGGGCGCCGAGGTCTTTACCATCGAGATAATAGCCCCCCTGGCGGAGGAGGCGTCACGCCGTCTGGCCGATCTTGGCTACGAACAGGTCCACACCCGTCGGGGGGATGGGTATTATGGCTGGGAGGAAGAGGCTCCCTTTGACGCCATTGTCGTAACAGCGGCAGCCGGCCATATTCCGCCGCCCCTCCTCCGCCAGCTGAAACCCGGCGGCACCATGGTGATCCCGGTGGGAGGCCGGTTTATGGTGCAGCACCTGGTGCTGGTCAATAAGGACAGCAGTGGCGGCCTTACAACCCGGCAGGTGCTGCCGGTCCGGTTTGTGCCCCTGACCGGGGGGCACTGAGGGGAAAGGATCCCGGCCGCCGTTTGACGTTTGCCGGCAGGTGGCCCGGCCGGCAGAGGGCCGGGGTCCAGTTCTTTATCCGCCTATGGACGACACTCTTTCCCATAGCACAAAGGATTACGGCCCGCCGCGCCTGACAATACTGCTGGTCTCGGCTTTGGCGATCTCCTACGAGATTCTCCTGATGCGCCTTTTTTCCATTGTCCAGTTTCACCATTTCGCCTACATGGTGATAAGTCTCTCGCTGCTGGGCTACGGAGCCAGCGGCACCTTCCTCGTTTTCTGCCGGCAGCCCTTGCTCCGCCGCTTTCCCGCCGCACTCATTGGCAGTACCTTCTTCCTGGGCATAACGGTTGTGGCCTGCTTTGCAGGGGGGCAGCACCTGCTATTCAATCCTGACCAGCTCCTGTGGGACAACAGGCAGTGGCTGAAGCTCTTCGCCCTCTATCTTCTGCTGGCCCTGCCTTTTTTCTGCGCGGCTAACTGCATTGCCCTGTCATTTTCCAGGTACCGGGAGAAAATCTCGGAGATCTATGGCGCCGATCTCTTTGGGGCAGGCCTCGGCAGCATCCTCGTCATAGGGCTGCTGTTTCTCCTCTTTCCGGACAGGGTCCTGCTCTTTCTTGGGGCCACGGGGGTTGCCATTGGGGGGGCGGCCTGGCTCGAACTTCGTTTGCAGCCCCGCTGGCCGGCGCTGTTGTTCGTCGGTGCGGCCGGCCTGTTTTTCATGCTGCCACCTGCCTGGACCGTATTGGCAATTTCCCCGTACAAACCGCTGAGCCAGCAGCTGCGCATCGAGGGCAGCAGGATCGTCGAGGTGCAGTCGAGTCCTCTGGGTATGCTGACGGTTGTTGAGAGCAACGAGGTCCCGCTGCGGCATGCGCCCGGATTGAGCCTGGCCGCTGCCGCCGTCCTGCCGGAGCAGTTGGGGGTCTTTACCGACGGCGGCGCCATGAGCGTCATCAGCCGCTTTCCGCACGAGACCAATGGCCTCGCCTACCTTGACATGGTGCCGGAAGCACTGCCGTATCACTTGGGACGGCCGGAAGAGGTCCTGGTTCTCGGTGCCGGCGGGGGCGTCGCCATCCTGCAGGCCCTCTCCTTTGAATCCCCGCAAATTACCGCGGTGGAGCTCAACCCCCGGATGATCCAGCTCGTCCGCGACAGGCCCCAATTTTCCGGGCAGCTCTTTGACCGGGAAAATGTTCGCGTCCACCAGGGGGAGGCCCGCAGTTTTGTGGCGCGCTCCTCGAAAAAGTTCGATCTCATCCAGCTTCCAAGCGCCGTTTCAGCCGGCGGTTCGGTGGCCGGGCTCCATGCCTTGAGTGAGAATTACCTCTACACGGTTGAGGCATTCCGGGAATACTTTGATCATCTTTCTCCCGGCGGCTACCTGAGCGTCGGCAGCTGGGTCAGGGTGCCGCCGCGGGACTCCCTGAAGCTTCTGGCAACAGCGGCAATGGCGCTCACAGCAAAGGGGGTGCAGAACGCAGGCGACCATCTTGTCATGATCCGCAACTGGCAGAGCGGGCTCCTGCTTGTAGGGAGGGAGCCCTTCAGCACGGCAGATATCCTCCTGGTGCAGGATTTCTGCCGCAAAAGGCTTTTTGACCTGGCCTATTATCCGGGCATGAAACGGGAAGAGGCCAATCGCTTTCATCTTCTGCCCCAGCCCTATTATTACGATGCCACGCTCAGCCTCCTCGGCCCTGAGGCGGAAGACTTTGCCGCCAGGTACAAGTTCAATATCAGGCCCAACACCGATGACCGGCCCTATTTTTCAAATTATTTCAAGTGGCAGACCCTGCCGGAGATCCTGAAGCTCAAGGACCAGGGAGGCCTGGCGCTTCTTGAGTCAGGCTACCTGGTCCTCGTGTTGACCCTGTTTCAGGCAGTTCTTGCCGGTCTTGTTCTGGTTTTCCTGCCGGTGGCAGCCAGACTCCGGTCGCCGGACCCGGCAACCGGCTGGAGCCGGAGCCGGGTTGCCGCCTATTTCTTTGCCATCGGCCTGGGGTTTCTCTTCCTGGAAATCGCCTTTATCCAGAAATT
Source organism: Deltaproteobacteria bacterium (assembly GCA_019312985.1). Classification (GTDB taxonomy): domain Bacteria; phylum Desulfobacterota; class Desulfobulbia; order Desulfobulbales; family BM004; genus BM004. The sequence goes on along the minus strand of JAFDCC010000263.1, from coordinate 4,676 downwards.
TATCCTGTACCTGGGCCACCCCCTGTATGCCGCCGCCGCCGTCCTGGCACTGTTCCTGGTCTTTGCCGGCCTCGGAAGCCGCTACGCCCAGGCCGGGGGCATCTCCATCCACCATGTGGTGGCAGCCGTCATCGTGATAGGGATCGTCGACCTGGCCGTAGTAAACCTCCTGTTCGACGTCCTGGCCCGGCTGAACTGGTTTGTGAGGGGCTTTATTGCCATTGCCATGCTCGGGCCGCTTGCCTTCAGTATGGGCATGCCGTTTCCCCTGGCACTGACGGCGGCAGGCAAGGCGGCGCCGGACCTCGTCCCCTGGGCCTGGGGGGTGAACGGCTGCGCCTCCGTGGTAGGGGCGGTCCTTGCTACCCTGCTGGCTGTTCACTTCGGTTTCACCGCGGTGGTCCTGGCCGCCCTGGGACTCTATGGATTTGCCGCGGCAGCCTTTCCCGCGGCAAAATCTGAAAACAGGGAAAAAGGGCGGCAGATAGGGTATAGTGGATAAACTGTAAAACGTCCGCCCTGTTGCAATCGGCAGAGATGGAACAGAATCTTATGGAAACAGGCAGTGCCGCCCCCATAACAGAAGTGAGCCGCCTGTGCAAACGTTTCGGCACGGTAACTGCTCTCGATTCCCTGAGCTTCAGGGTCTGCCGGGGGGAGATCCTCGGCATCCTTGGTCCGAACGGTGCCGGCAAGACGACCGCCATTCACTGCATGCTGGGCCTGGTGACACCCTCCGGCGGTTCCATCCGCATCATGGGTCTTGACATTGCCAGGCACCGCCGCCAAATCCTGCAACGGGTCAATTTCTCCTCGGCCTACACGGCACTGCCGGCAAACCTCACCGTTTACGAAAACCTTGTAGTCTTTGCGCGGCTTTACGGCAGAAAGGATGCCCGGGAGGAAATCGCCAGGCTGCTCGAGCTTTTTGAGATAGAGGACAGCGCCGGCCGGCTGACCGGCAGCCTTTCATCCGGGCAGCAGACCCGCCTGAACCTGTGCAAGGCATTTCTGAACGATCCGGAGATCCTTTTTCTTGATGAACCGACCGCCAGCCTCGACCCTGACATTGCCGCCAAGGTCCGAACCCGGCTGCACGAGCTGCAGCTGGAGCGGGGCATCACGACGATCTACACATCGCACAACATGCGGGAGGTCGAGGAGATGTGCGACAGGGTTATTTTCCTGGCAAAGGGGCGGATCGTCATGCAGGGTTCTCCTGCCGCAATAATCGCGCAGTCGAAAAGCCGCTCCCTGGAGGATCTTTTCATCGTCATCGCCCGGAACGGCCACCTCTACGAGGCGGTCGACGACAGGGAGGCTGAACCATGTGGCTCAGAATAAGCGCCATTGTCATGCGCTTTTTCTTCCTGCACCGGCGCAGTGTCGCCCGGGTCATGGAGATTTTTTTCTGGCCCGTAATGAACCTTCTTGTCTGGGGATTTGTAACCTCCTTCCTGCAGGAACTGGCCCTGCCGAAAACAGTGCTCTTCCTCATCGGCAGCGTCATCCTGTGGGATGTGCTCTACCGTTCGCAGCAGGGCATCACCCTTGCCATCACCGAGGAATTCTGGGTCAAGAACATCATCAATATCTTTATCAGTCCCATCAGCGTTGCCGAGCTCCTCGGTGCCATCTGCATCGTCGGTATCATCAAGTCCTTAGTCACCACCATTTTCCTGGCTCTTCTGGCGTTTTTCCTCTACAGCTTCAATCTTATGGAAACGGGGCCCGGGCTCGTCCTTTTCCTGGGAAACCTGCTTCTCTTCGGCTGGGCTGTCGGTCTTTTCACCATGGCCCTCATATTCCGGTATGGCCGGGCAGGTGAGGCACTCATCTGGGGCGTGCCCTTTCTCATCCAGCCGGTTTCAGCCGTTTTTTACCCGGTTGGCGTCCTGCCCCTCTGGCTGCAGAAGGTTGCCTGGCTCCTGCCGTCCACCTATGTTTTTGAAGGCATGCGCCAGGTGCTGGCAACAGGGGTTACCGACATGTTCAAGCTGGGCGTTTCCTTCGGGCTGAACATGGTGTACCTTTTACTCGGCTCCCTGTATTTCGGCTGGATGCTGCGGAGGGTCCGCGAAATGGGCTACCTGAGCAGGATGCACCTGGAGTAGGGCAGCCTTATTAGCCCAATTACAAATGGGAGAACAGGGGTGTGGCAGTTGGTTCTTGAACAGTGTCTCTGCAAGAAGACAAACGTAAAGGGGCGGGCGTGTGCATGAAAAATGGAGATAAGAAAAAAACTGAATTCATGGGAGAAGGGGTCAGTATCGGGGAACTGGTCCAACAGTTGAAGCATTGCCGGGCTGCATTTGAAAAAGAGCTGGTCAAGTATGAAAAACTTTTGGATTCCACCCCGGATCCCATGCTTTTTGCCAATACCCGGAATGAGATTGTCCTCGTCAATAGGGAGTTTGAGAAGGTTTTCGGCTACAGCCATGACGAAATCATCGGAAAGAAAATTGATATTCTGGTACCGAAACGTTTCCAAAAAAATCACGCAAAGCTGGTGCGGAACTTTTTCAAGAACCCCAAGGCGCGCACCATGGGATCACACCTGGAAATATACGCCGTAAGAAAAAACGGGGCGGAATTCCCTGCCGATATCAGTTTGAACCCACTGCAGACCGAGGACGAAATTCTCGTCACCGCCGCCGTCCGGGACATCTCGAAACGAAAGGAAACCGAGACGCAGGTCGAGTTGAATTACTACATTCAGAAAGTGATAAATTCCATGCTGAAGGTTTCCCTGGAGCCGCTGTCGCTGGGAGAGCAGTTCGACCGCATCCTTGACCTGATCCTCAACGTGCCGAGCCTCTCCCTGCAGGAGAAGGGAGCGATATTTTTGAAAGACCCCGATGCAGACCTGCTTACCCTGAAGGCCCAGCACGGTTTCACGCCGGAAAATCCCATGCCGTGCACGGAAGTGCCGCTGGGACACTGCCTGTGCGGCAAGGCCGCGGCAACATCAAAGCTCCTGTATGCCGAGAACATCAACAGTTTCCACGAGATCCACGACGTGGACATTTTTCCGCACGGCCATTACTGTGTCCCCATCCTTTCCGGGAAAAAACTGCACGGCCTCCTCAACGTCTACCTCCAGGAAGGACATAAGCGCAGCAGCAGGGAGGAGGACTTCCTGACCGCCGTGACAAGCACACTGGCATCCATCATCGAGCGCAACAGGGCCGAAGAGGAGAAAAAGGAGCTGCAGCGCCAGCTTGTCCGGGCGGAAAAGCTTGCCGCCCTGGGTCGGTTTACGGCAAATGTGGCGCACGAGATTCGCAACCCCCTTACCTCGGTCGGAGGATTTGCCAGGAGGCTCGACAAGGCGGTCCGGAAAGACTCAAAGGAAAAGGAATATACCGGCATCATCATTACCGAGGTGACGCGTCTGGAAAAAATTCTGAAAAATATCCTGAGTTTTTCCGGCGAGCCGGCTCCAAGCTATGCAGAAAACGATCTTGCCGGGGTGATCGAACAGGCCCTGCGGATGAATGAGGACCTGTTTGCCGGGAAAAACATTGCCGTAAAAAGAGATTTTACCGACCTTGCTCCTTTTTTCTTTGACAGGGATATGCTCATAGAGGCCCTGGAAAATATCTTTCTCAATGCCATGGATTCAATGCCGGACGGCGGCCGCCTGCTAATATCAACAGGGGTGCAGGGGAAAGGTGAGGAGCGGACGGCCGTGATCAGAGTCCAGGATACCGGCCGGGGCATATCCCGGAAGAACATGGAAATGGTTTTTGAACCCTTCTATACCACAAAGGGGGCTGAACATGGCACCTGGCTCGGCCTGGCAATTACGAGAAAAAATCTCGAGTCCCAGAAAGGAAGCGTTGCAATTGAAAGCGAGGTGGGGAAAGGGACAGAGGTGATTCTTTCCCTGCCTTTCATAAAGCATTTGACCTGAGAAAGATACTGTCATTTCAACTGGATATCTTTACAAGCGAAAAGGTCGGCCCTGAGTAAGCAACAAGTGAAATGAAGGTATGGTGGGAGAATCAGAGGCTGATAATAAGGCAAACCCCAAAACCATCAGCCTCCTTGTAAAAGGAGGGCCACTCTGAATATGTCCCCCGATCTGTCAAAAGTGCGGTTTTTATTCCACAGGATAATTTGCGCCGGCGATTGCCCCCTTCTTAAAATTCCCGCCGAAGTACCCCCTGATCCACGATGTCATTCCGAACGACATGGTGTATGCCTCGTATCCAAGAACCCTTAATGGCACTACCGGTAAATTCTGTGTCTGGCCGGTCACACATGCCAGAATCAGTTTTTTGTCCTTTGGGAGCTGTTTTAAATTCTCCGGCTTCATGAGGTCGTAGTAAGGTATGAATATTGACCCGGCAATCTTTCCGGCCATTTGCCCTGGAGGGACCGGCCTGACATCAACAATGAGGAAATCCTGTTTTTTCGCCTGTATCATTGCGAAGACATCGGCAGCTTTTATCTGCCAGCCATTCTGGGCCTGGGCCTGGGAGAGCACATCGTTGAATTTATTGGCAAGATCGTCGGCAGAGCGTGCTTCTGGCACTGAAACAATTACCGTAAAGAGTACTGCAAAAAACAATAAAGCTATTCTTTTCATGTGATCTCCTCCTTCAAGGAAAAAAGGGTTTACCCATTTTGAAACCCGTTTAATTATAACTGAATTAACTTTTCAAACGCTT
>JAFDCC010000262.1 GCA_019312985.1 Deltaproteobacteria bacterium | reverse complement strand
TTGGATATAGAAATAAAACAATTTTACCTCTTTGGTTATTATATTTATAAACTGGAAATAAATGCTGGCCCCTGGCCTCTCTCGGCAAAAAATGGCAAAAAAGTTTCATGTGAAAGTCTTATAAGACTCCGGCTGAGAGAGGCTCTTTTTGTTTGTCATTTGCGACCAAAAATAAGGCTGGTTCATCAATTTCACCTTCGGATCCAACTCCGCCATACAGAACCCCGCCGGGAAGATTTTCTCTATTGAATCCGGCCATTGCTGCAAACAATAAAAACTATTTTTCAGGTTGCAGTCGAGTGTATGCGTAATTTTGAATGCAACCTGGCAATAAGGCGGCAGCTAAAAAAAAGGGCTGCGGCGGGTGCCGCAGCCCATTGATATCACTGGTGGGCGATACGGGATTCGAACCTGTGACTTCCACCGTGTGAAGATGGCACTCTTACCACTGAGTTAATCGCCCTCTGCCTCGAAACTAATCAGCCGTCGGGGAAAGTTCAACTTAATTCTACCGTTCCCGTGCAAAAGTTTTTCCCCGTTTTCCCAGCTCCATCCTCAAAAAAAACTTGCCCATTGGTGGGGCTTTGAGTATTTTCACCTCTTTGTTCCGAGCCATTAAAATGGGGTGATGGAATCAGCGTGTATGGTTTCATCTTTTTTATGATGCAGAGGAGGAAAACGTGACTGCAAAAAGTACAGGAAAACTGTGGCTTTCAGGCAACGAGGCGCTTGCTCTCGGGGCTTTTGAGGCAGGGGTCAAGGTCGCTTCCGGCTATCCGGGCACCCCGTCCACCGAGATCATGGAAAATCTCTCAAAATATGAGGGGGTGTATACCGAGTGGGCCCCCAATGAAAAGGTAGGGCTTGAAGTTGCCCTGGGCGCTTCCTTTGTTGGCGTCCGGTCCCTGGCCACCATGAAGCACGTCGGTATGAACGTTGCGGCCGATCCGCTTTTCACTTCGGCCTACACCGGCATCAGGGGAGGCCTCGTCATTATCAATGCGGACGACCCGGAGATGCACAGTTCCCAGAACGAGCAGGACAACCGCAACTATGCCTTTGCCGCCAAACTGCCAATGCTGGAGCCCTGCGACCCGCAGGAGGCAAAGGAGTTTCTGAAGACGGCCTACTGGTTGAGCGAGGGGTACGACACCCCGGTCATATTGCGAACCACGACCCGCATTGCCCATGTCAAGGGCCAGGTTGCCCCCGGCGAAAAGACCGCCTCGTCCGTCAGTCCTGAAATCGTTAAGGATGCCGCAAAGTTTGTCATGCTTCCGGCCAATGCCAGGAACCGGCGCAAGTTCATCACGGAGCGGATGCAGAAACTAGCAGAGTTTGCCGAGACCTTCCCGGAAAACCGCATAGAGTGGGGTGACGGGACACGCGGTTTCATCACCAGCGGCATTTCCTACCTCTATGTAAAGGAGGCCTTTCCGAAGGCCTCGGTCCTCAAGCTGGGGATGGTCTGGCCACTGCCGGAGAAAATGATCAGAAGTTTTGCCGAGCAGGTGGACGAGCTCTTTATTGTCGAGGAACTTGATCCGTTTCTCGAACTCCATATCAAGGCCATGGGAATACGGTGCCGCGGCAAGGAACTGATCCCGGCTGAAGGCGAACTGAACCCGGGCATCGTCAAAAAAGCGATCACCGGAGAGGATTCCTCCATGTTTGCACCGGTTGCCCTGCCGCCGCGGCCGCCGAACATGTGCCCAGGATGCCCCCACCGCGGCCTGTTTTACGCCCTGTCCAAACAGAAGGTTTTTGTCGCCGGCGATATCGGCTGCTATACCCTGGGCTTTCTGCCGCCCCTTTCGTCCATGGACTCGTGTGTCTGCATGGGGGCCGGTGTTTCCGGAGTGCACGGCATGGCCAAGGCCCTCGGTGAAGAGGGAATGGGCAAAGAGGTGGCGGTTATCGGGGACTCGACCTTTGTCCACTCCGGCATTACCGGCCTCATCAACATTGTATACAACGACAGCTATTCCACCGTCATTATTCTTGATAATCGGATCACGGCCATGACCGGCCAGCAGCCCAACCCCGCTTCCGGGACGAACATCAAGGGCGAGCCCGCCAACATGCTCAACTTCGAGGAGCTCTGCCGGGCTCTTGGCGTCAAGAACGTCGTCACCCTGAACCCGCATAACATAAGGGAAGCGCGGAAGATCCTCAGAGAGGAGATTGACCGGCCTGAACCCTCTGTCGTCATCAGCCGGGCCCCATGCGTCCTCATCCCGGCGGAGAAGAAAAGGGTCAAGATACCCTTCCGGACAATCCGCGAGAATTGTACCGGCTGCATGGCCTGCATCGGCCTCGGCTGTCCGGCCATCCACTGGGTGCCGGTAACCCCCGAGGAGGCTGTCAGGATGGGATTCAAGGAAAAACAGAAAGGGTACTCGGCGATCAGTACCGAATTGTGCAACGGCTGCGGCCAGTGTATGGAACTTTGCAAGTTTGACGCCATAGCTAAAGAGGAGGACAGATAATGAGCGAGAAGGGTAATATTCTCTTTTGCGGCGTGGGCGGCCAGGGTATCCTGCTGGCCAGTGAGGTGACGGCTTATTCTCTTCTCGCTGCCGGCATGGATGTAAGAAAAAGCGAGGTGCACGGCATGGCACAGCGCGGCGGTTCGGTGACGGCCCACCTGCGCTACGGCGACACGGTCTACTCGCCGCTCATCAGTCCGGGTGAAGCGGATATCGTTGTGGCCTTCGAGACGCTTGAGGCAGTGCGCTATTTGCCCTATATGCATGAAGGCAGCAAGGTCATCGTCAATACCCACAGGATTTACCCGCCGGCAGTTGCCACCGGCAGGATGTCCTATCCGGAAAATATCCTGGACGAACTGGTGCAGCGCGACATTGATGTCAGGGAGCTTGACGCATTTGATATTGCCAGCAATGTCGGCGAAGTGCGGGCGGTTAATATTGTTTTGGTAGGAATACTCTCCACCTACCTGCCCATTGACGAGGAGGTGTACGTCAATGTCATGAATGAACGCATTCCCGAGCGGTTCCGGGATGTCAATATCAGGGCCTTCCGGGAAGGCAGAAAAGTTGCAGCGCAATAAGAGGGTGAGGAGAAAAGAATGATCTGGAACGAACAATTCGAGACCTTGCCAAGGGAGGATTTGGAAACCCTGCAGCTCAGAAGGCTCAAGGATCTGGTGGAGCGTGTTTATTACCTTGTCAGGCCGTACCGGGAGAAAATGGATGCGGCCGGCATCAAGCCGGAGCATATCATTTCCCTGGCGGACCTGCAGCGGTTGCCCTTCACCACCAAGGATTTTCTGCGGGACAACTACCCCTTTGGCCTTTTTACCCTGCCCCTGGACCAGGTCGTCCGGGTGCACGCCTCGTCCGGCACCACGGGAAAACCAACGGTGGTAGGCTATACGAAGCGGGACATTGAGACCTGGGCCGAGGTCATGGCCCGGGCCCTTGCCTGCGGCGGCGTGAAGCGGGGCGACGTGGTGCACAATGCTTACGGCTACGGGTTGTTCACCGGCGGGCTCGGGGCCCATTACGGGGCCGAGAAACTGGGTGCAACCGTGATCCCGATCTCCGGCGGCCAGACCAAGAGGCAGATCATGATCATGCAGGATTTCGGCTCCAATGTCCTGCTGTCCACCCCATCCTATGCCCTGAACATTGCCGACACCATGGCGGACATGGGGGTCGATGTCGCCAGCCTTTCCCTGCGACTCGGTATTTTCGGCGCCGAACCCTAGAGCGAGAACATGCGCGAAGAGGTGGAAAACAAGCTGGGGCTGAAGGCCATTGACATCTACGGCCTGAGCGAGATTATTGGCCCGGGCGTTTCCATGGAGTGCATTGAGGCGCAGCACGGCATGCACATTTTCGAAGACCATTTCATGCCGGAGATTATCGACCCTGACAGCGGAGAAGTTCTGCCCCTGGGTGAGGAGGGCGAGCTCGTCTTCACCACCCTGACCAAACAGGCCTTCCCCCTCATCCGCTACCGGACAAAGGACATCACCAGGCTGATCAAGGAGCCCTGTGTCTGCGGCAGAACGTTCGTCCGCATGGAGAAAATTACCGGCCGCACCGACGACATGCTGATTATCAGGGGGGTTAATGTGTTCCCAACCCAGGTGGAGCACGTTCTCGTCGGCATCGAAGGGGTTGAACCCCACTACCAGATCATCGTCAAC
>JAFDCC010000261.1 GCA_019312985.1 Deltaproteobacteria bacterium | reverse complement strand
TGGCCGCCATGCTCAATCTTCCCTGGACCTGGACCGAGGAACGGGCGATACGGAAAAAGGGGCTTGAATATCTCGATCTTCTCTGCGTTGCCGACTACGCCGATACAGAGATAAGCAACCTTTCCTTCGGCCAGCAGCGCGGCATCGAATTTGCCCGGGCTTTGGCCACCGAGCCGACCCTGCTTTTGCTGGACGAGCCGGCGGCAGGCCTCAATATATACGAAACAGCCGAGATAGGGAAACTCATTACCCGGATCCGGGACACCGGCGTTACCATCCTCCTCGTTGAGCATGACATGTCCCTGGTCATGGATATTTCAGACGAGATCGTCGTTCTGAGCTTCGGCGAAAAGATTGCCGAGGACCTGCCCCACAACATTCAGCAGAACGAAGAGGTGATCCGTATCTACCTGGGGGACGGGGATGCTTAGGATCAGGAATCTGGAAGCCGGGTACGGCAAGCTGCGGGTGCTGAAGCGAATCTCCATGCATGTCGACCCGGGAGAGATCGTCACCATCATCGGGGCGAACGGCGCCGGTAAGACCACTCTGCTGCACACCATTACGGGGTTGGTGAAAATCGGTTCGGGCGAGGTGCTCTTCAAAGGGAACAATCTGCAGCGGGTTCCGCCTGCAAAGATCGTCTTTGCCGGCTGTTCCCTCGTGCCGGAAGGCAGGCAGGTCTTTTCAACAATGACGGTCCAGGAAAATCTTGTTCTCGGCGGCTATGTCCTGACAAAGCGGGACAAGAAGGACATTATCCACGAGATGGACCACGTGTTTGAGCTTTTCCCGGTCCTGAAGGAGAGAAAAAAACAGCTGGCCGGGACCCTCTCGGGCGGGGAGCAGCAGATGCTCGCCATGGGCAGGGCCCTGATGGCCAGGCCGTCCCTCATCATGATGGATGAGCCTTCAACCGGCCTGGCGCCCCTGATCGTCAAGAGCATCTTCAGGGTGATCCTGCGACTGCGGGAAGAGGGCAACACGGTCCTGCTGGTGGAGCAGAACGCCAAGGCCGCCCTCGGCATCGCCGACCGGGGTTATGTTCTGGAAACAGGAAAGATTATTTTGCAGGGTGCGGCGGAAGATTTGCTCGAAAACCGTGATGTGCAGAGGGCCTATCTCGGCAGGGAGACAGAATAGTTTGGCGGCACAAGGGCGCTGCCCTGCAAGGGTGCGACTTTCAGCCCGGCGATAACGGTCCTTTTCCTGGCTTCGGGAAATCCGGCGCCGGGCAGCAGCAGGAAGAATGAAGGCAGAGTTAGCGAGAAGAAGAAAAGCGGAGAACACTGGCTATGAAGTACTGGGAAGAGAAGAGGGAGCGGATGAGCAGGGAAGACCTGGAACAGCTGCAGCTTGAACGCCTGCAGGCAACCATTTACCGGGTCGGGACCCACGTACCTTTCTACCGGAAGCGGTTCAAGGAGATCAACCTGGACCCGGACGGGTTCCGGTCACTGGGAGAATTGAGCAGCCTGCCGTTCACCGTCAAGGACGACCTGCGCAGCAACTATCCCTACGGCCTCTTTGCCGTGCCGCTCCGGGATGTGGTCCGCATCCATTCCTCATCCGGCACGACAGGGATGGCCACGGTTGTCGGCTATACGAAAAACGACATCAAGATATGGTCCAACCTGGTGGCCCGTGTTCTCACGGCGGCCGGTGTTACGAAGGATGACGTCATCCAGATTGCCTTCGGCTACGGCCTCTTTACAGGCGGCTTCGGCCTCCATTACGGCGCCGAGCGTCTCGGCGCCTCGGTCATTCCCATATCAAGCGGCAACACCAAGCGCCAGATCCAGATCATGCAGGATTTTAAAACCACGGCTCTGGTCTGCACCCCAAGTTACGCCCTGATGATTGCCGATACCATGCTGGACATGGGTATAAACACCAACGCCCTTTCCCTGAAATGGGGCCTGTTCGGGGCTGAACCATGGTCCGAGGCAATGCGCACGGAGATCAACAGCAAGCTCAACATAAAGGCAACGGACAACTACGGCCTGAGCGAGGTGATGGGTCCGGGGGTCGCCGGCGAGTGTTTGGAGTGCAAAGGGCTGCACATCAATGAAGACCATTTCCTGGTGGAGGTCATCAACCCCAATACCCTGGAGCCGGTCGGATCGGGCGAAGTCGGGGAATTGGTCGTCACGACCCTGACAAAGGAGGCCTTCCCGGTTATCCGCTACCGGACCCGTGACCTCACCCGCCTGATAACCGAACCCTGTGCCTGCGGCAGGACAAATTACCGCATGACAAGAATTCTCGGCCGCACCGATGACATGCTCATTATCAAGGGGGTAAACGTCTTTCCGACCCAGATAGAGAACGTCCTGTTCGAGATCGAGGGAACCGAGCCCCACTATCGCATCGTGGTGGAACGCGAGAATCACCAGGACAAGGCAACTGTCCTGGTCGAGGTAGTTGAATCGCTCTTTTTCGATGAGATGAAGAAACAGCGACAGCTGGTGGAAACGATCAAGAAAAGGCTTGCTTCGGAACTGGGCGTCTCGGTGGACGTCAAACTGGTGGAGGAAAAAACCCTGGAGCGGTTCGAGGGCAAGGGCCAGAGGGTTATTGACAAGCGGGAACTGTAGAAATTGAGAGAACTTTTTGTTTGCTGCTCCTAGAGCATGACGCTTCTTCAGCTAGGACTTCAGGACATTTTTCAGGTTCTTGGCCTTGTCAACCTCCTCTTTCAGGCTGCTCAGTTCCTTGGCCCCGGGCACATTATCCTCCACGATGTTCTTGCCGGCATCCTCGACATCCCGCATCCCCTTTTTGAATGAGCTGATGCCCTTTCCGAGGCCGGCGCCGATCTCCGGCAATTTCTTGCCGCCAAATACCAGAAAGGCAATACCTAATATCACGATAAGTTCAGGGGTTCCAAGACCAAACATTGCATACTCCTTGCGGTAGAGTGAAACAGGGGGCGGACGGGGCTATTCGCTCTGTTCCTTTTCCTCAATTTTATCCTTTTCCTCGTCCGTGGTCGCCTTCTTGAAATTCTTGATGCCCTTGCCGAGGCCGCTGCCTATTTCCGGCAGCTTCCCGGCACCAAAGATTATGACAATGATTACCAGGATAATGATGAGTTCAGGCATGCCAAGTCCGAACATGAAGCTACCTCATAGGTTAAAATTAAATGAACGGGCAAATGGAGCAAATACCGTTTTCCGAGCTTCTTTTTACCATCCGGTCCTTTTCCGCACCATAATTTTGTATATTTACCCCTTTCGGCCGCTCCATGCAAATCAATTTATGGTGCTGACGCCGGCTTTGCTTTACCGATGCTTTCAGGCCGAGCTGTCCTGCAACTGCCGGGCCAGGTCACCGGTCGCGGCCAGGATCGCTTCCTCATCCAGCGTCAGGAGCTGCCGATCGCGCATGACAATGGCGCCGTTGATGACGGAATGGATGACATCCGAGCCCCGGGCCCCGTATACCAGGTGGGAGGGAATACTGTAGAGGGGGGTCAGGTGCGGCTGGTTCATGTCCAGGACAATGAGGTCCGCCTTCTTTCCCGGCTCCAGGCTGCCGATTGTTTTAGCCGCTCCCAGCAGGGCGGCGCCATGAAGGGTGGCCATTTCCAGGACGGTTTCTGCCGCCGTTGCAGTGGGGTCCAGCTGTGCCGCCTTGTGGATCTTTGCGGCGGAATTCATCTCGCCGAACATGTCAAGGTTGTTGTTGCTGGCCGGGCCGTCCGTCCCGAGCCCCACGGTGATCCCCGCCGCCACCATGCGGG
>JAFDCC010000260.1 GCA_019312985.1 Deltaproteobacteria bacterium | reverse complement strand
TGTTCGGAGGTTTCGGCCGCTTTCCCTGTTGCCGGTTCGCCGTTGTCAAGGACGATGACCATGTTGCCGCCGGGCTTGAGGTAGTCGGTAAAGAGCAGTTTTTTGCTCATGAAGTAGTGGTGCATGTCCGGGTGAAAATCCAGGTGGTCCCTGCTCAGATTGGTAAAGACGGCGGTATCGAAACCCATGCCGGAGAGCCTTGACTGGGCCAGGGCATGGGACGAAACCTCCATGACCACATCGGTGACCTTTTCGTCAGCCATCCTCCGGATCAGGGCGAAAAGATCCGGCGCTTCGGGAGTGGTCAGTGGCGCCGTCATTGCAACCCGATTGCCGTCCCTCTCCTGAAAACGGTAGTTGACCGTCCCGATGACCCCAGGCCTGCCGCCGCATGCCGTCACCATCGACTCGACCAGGTAGGTCGTTGTCGTCTTGCCGTTGGTGCCGGTAATTCCGATCATGTTGAGTTCCCTGTCCGGGTGGTCATAAAAGTTGGCGGCAATAAAGCCAAGGGATCTTCTCGTATCTGCAACCTCGACAACCGGGACAGCTGGCCGGGCGTCAGTGTCAGCGCTGTTTTTTTGCCAGCCCCGTTCCACCAACAGAGTGGCGCAACCGGCGGAAACGGCCTCGCCAAGGTAGTGGTGCCCGTCAACGGAATAGCCGCGGATGGCGGCAAAGAGGTTCCCGGGCCGCACCTGGCGGGAATCGGAACAGATCCCGGTAATTTCGGTATCTTCAATGTCTCCGAGAACGGTGCATTCCACCCCCTCAAGAAGGGTTTCGAGCTGTTTTGCTGCCTGCGTTGCCATGAATGATATCTGATATCGTGACCGTCTGTTTGTCTTGGGCTGCTTAAATTTCCTCTGCCATTTTCAGGACGCAGGCGCCGCCGTCCGTCAGTTCCGCGCCGGGAGACGGGTGCTGCGAGACAATTCTGCCGCTGCCGACCAGTTTGAGTTCCAGGTTGAAATGCTGCAGAGCCTGCAGACCGGCCCGCAGGCTTTTTCCGGTGACATCCGGCATACTCGTTCTGTCTGTATTTGCCGAAAGCGCTGCCTTTTTTTCCGGGGTTTCGGCAGGGAGGGGCGGCTCCGGCGCAGCGTTGTCCCTGGCCCAGAAATCCGGGGTGGGCACCAGGGGGGCGCGTTCTGCCACAAAGAGCATCTTCTTTATGAGATCCTGCCCGGGCCGCATGAGTGATAGTTTGCGGCCGAAATCTTCCAATGATCCGGGGTCGGCACCTTCTGCCGCCTTGAAGGAGGAGAGCAGGACGGCCATGGTCAGCAGTGGTTTGCGGCCCGGGATGGCACCGAGGAGAAGACTCTGCGAAACGCCGGTATCCGCTTGGCCTAAAGCTGCTTTCGGCTCGTCACTGCCGGCCTGGCCGGAATTTTCTGGGGCTGCTGCAAAGCGGTGCGTTTCAAGGAACATGGGAAACTGGGCATTACTGTCCCGGCTGCTTCTTTTCAGCCACTTTTCAGCGAGAAAATCATTCAGTTCGCCGCTGGTGTCAGGGTGGAGAATAATTTCCTCGGCAGGAACACCGAGGGTTGTTGCGACCGGAACCGGGTCCTGGTCCGGAAAGGCACTGGCGAGAAGGTGGGGATGGACGAGGCGGCCGCCGTTCACCAGCGCCGTAAAGCCGGTGAGGAGTCGCAAGGCTGACGCGTGAAAGGAGAGATCGCCGGGGTGGAGAAAGGCGGAGGTGGAAACCTCGTTTTTCAAGGGGATATCGGTGCGCGGCTTGCTGTCAAAACCGAGCCGGGTGAGGAAGCCGGCAAGATAATCGGGGGCCACGCTCGTCACCGGCGGGGCCTCGGAGATGTTTTTTCTTTTCAGTGTTTCCGGCGCAAGAACGGGGGGGACGGCCGCTTCCCCTGATTTTTCGCGGGCGCGGGCTTCCTCTGCTTTTTCATTTTTTAACTCGATTGCGGCCGCCTGCTGGAAGATGAGACCAAGCTCACCGGGGTAGACCGGTTCTGTCAGGGCGTGATTGGTGAGGGCGGTGCTGGAAAAGTCCCAGTAGTTGTTGGGGTTGAAGGCCGGGTAGCTGGCCATTGCAAGTATGGCGCCGCTGTTCGCGTCCATCAGCAGCACAGCGCCGCGTTCAGCCCCGGTAATCCGGGCCCTTTTCTGCAGAAACTGTTCGAGCCCGGCCTGGACCATCAGGTCGATGTTCAGGACCAGGTGGGGCCCGACGCCGCCGGAAATGTCTGCGGCCTGGAAGTGCAGGGTCTGCAGCTCCCCGGTGTTGAGCTCCTCGCCCCGGAGAAGGGCATTGTATTCAAATTCCACCCCATCGAGTCCCTGGCCGTTTCCGACAAACCCGACAGCGTGTGACGCGCATTCCTTGTTCGGGTAAAAGCGTTTGCTTTCGACAACCTGGTAAATTCCCCTGATGTTGCGCTCCTTGATGGTGTCGGCGAGGGAATGGCCGATCCCCTTTGCAAGCCAGACAAAGCCCCGTTCACTTTTCAGGCTCGGCAGGAGGGAGTTTTTTTCCAACCCCAGGAGCGGTTCCAAGAGTTCGGCCGCCTGGGCCGGGTCCTCCATTTCAAGAGGGCGGGCATAGAGGGCATAGGTATCATAGGTGGCGGCGAGACGTCGGAAGTTGCGGTCATAGATGTCGCCCCGCGGTGAAGAGGGCGGGGAAAATGCCAGGACTTCGCCGGTCCTGCTTTCCTTGAGCCAGGAGAGAATTTCAGGGAGGGCAAAAAGAGTGTCCCGGTGAAACAGCAAGGCCCCGGATCCTGTTGCCAGGACGAGGGCCAAAAGGAGAAGAAGTTTTTTCCTCCTCTTATCTGCGTGCAGCTTTCGGCGTCGCTGCACCTGGTTATTTCCGTGATAAGTCATGGAACATTAATAACCCCCGGTATACTTCAGCAGATATCCCTGTTTTTTTTATTCATGGGCTGCGGTCTGATCTTTCAAGGCCTGTAATGAAGCTTTCCTCAACGGTAGCGGAGCTGGTTTTCAGTCGCCGGCCGCAACCCGATTTTCCGGGCGGCTGTCACGATCTGCTTTCTGGTGAGGAGAAAATCGCGTTTTGCATGGAGCGCCCTGTTCGCATTCTGCAGTTCACTGCCGGCAGCCCGGCTGGAGCCGATCTTGTCTAGTGCATCCTGGACCTGCAGCGAGTACCAGACGGTGGATCCGATGCCGAGGACTAGGGTAACGAGAAGCATCGCGCCGACTGTTTCCCACATGCGCCGGCTTGGCTGGAAAAGATATCCTGCACCGGTTGAGACTTTTTTGCCGGGAGCCCGTAACCTGTTCCTGCCGCCTGTAAGCGCCACACTGCCGGAATAATCCTTGAGCATAATGAGCTCCTCCATTTACTTTTTCAGGTAAGCGGCTCGGAGTTTTGCGCTCCGCGCCCGTGGATTCGTTTCGATTTCCTTATGGCCGGGAATCACCGGCTTTTTTGTGAGAACCTCGAGTTCGGGTGTTTCTCTGAACTTCCACTTCACCAGCCTGTCTTCGAGGGAGTGGAAGGCAATGATGCAGACCCTTCCCCCGGGTTTAAGAATTGCTGGGACAGCATCCAGTGCTGTCTGCAGATTGTCCAGTTCGCTGTTGACCGCGATTCGCAGGGCCTGGAAAACCTTTGTAGCCGCGTGGGTTTTCCGGGGCTGGAACCTTTTGGGAACGGCTCCGGCAACGATGCGGGCCAGCTGCGCTGTCGTGGTAATCCGGTTTTTTGCCCTTGACTCTACTATGTGGGCCGCGATACGCCGGGCCTGCCTCTCCTCACCGTAATAGTAAAAAATATCTGCCAGTTCCTCCTGGCTGCTTTTGTTGACAATTTCTGCAGCGCTTCGCTGTCTGCGCCTGTCCATCCGCATGTCAAGAGGCCCGTCTGCCTGGAGGCTGAAGCCCCGCTCGCCGGTGTCAAACTGCAGTGAGGAGACCCCGAGGTCGAGCAGCAGGCCGTCCACCCGCCTGATACCGATGACGTGCAAGCCAGCCATGATTT
>JAFDCC010000259.1 GCA_019312985.1 Deltaproteobacteria bacterium | reverse complement strand
TGAAAAAGTGTCTGGTGGCTGGATTGTTATTCCTCTCGGCCGCGGGAATTCTGCATGGCAGGGTGCTGTTCGCCGGTTCTCTCCTCCAGATCAATGCGGAACCCGGCGTCAGTATCTGGATGAACGGCCAGTCCATCGGCAAAACTGGCGCGGAAGAGCAGGGCATGGTGCTGAGGGATCTGGAGCCGGGCGACTATGTTCTGAAAGCCTCGCGGCCCGGGTATAACCCGGTGGAAACAGTTATCACCCTCGGTAAGGAGCAGTTCGTCGAATGGAATCTCGTCCCTGCCAGACCTGTCATGCAGGTCGAGGATACGGTGCTGCGGGTCGAGAGCACCCTGCTCCGATCAGAGCCGACCGGCACCATGGTGCTGCAGAGCATTCCGCTTAATGCTGATATTTTTTTAGACGGAAAGCCCATCGGCAAAACCGGAAAAAAAATCACCTTTGTACCGGCAGCCGCCCATACGGTCAGGTTTGTTTTTCAGCAGCAGTACCTGGAAAAGCAGGTTGACCTGCAGGAAAGCGAGTCGCTCCTGCTGCGGGCAGATTTCATGAACAACGAGGTGGTTGAGGAATCGGACATTGTCGGTTCCAGGCTTGGGGCGGCAACCATAAAAATGCAGACCGCCCTGAAGAGAAAGCCGGCGCTCTTTCCCCACAGAAAACACCAGGGCATGTTTGAATGCGCCGCCTGTCACCATGGCATTGACACTGACGGGGAACAGCTGCCCTACACGGAGGGCATGGATATTCTCCGTTGCGCTGCCTGCCACAATCCAACCAGCATGAATAACAGGAAACTGAACAACCTTAAACTGGCAGCCCATACACTGTGCAAGAGCTGCCACCGGAAAATCGTAGCGGAAAAGGGCTCGGCCGGCCCGATAGACAAGTGCAGCGGGTGTCATAGCGTTCCGGAGGAATAGTAAATTTTCGTGGCGGCATGGTTTTGCCGGGAAGCAGGAGGGCAGCAGGGAAAAAATCCCCCTCAGGTACTGCATAACAGGAGGACATCTTGGAAAGAGATATGTCTGCGGCAGACAGCAGGCTGGAAGAACGTGCAACTGTAGACTTCCAGGTCAATTATATCCATGAGGGAAACTATGTCCTTTCATTCAGCAGAAACATATCGCTCGGCGGTATGTTTCTCTGTACGCCTGACCCCCCCGAGCCGGGCAGTAAGGTCAAGCTTATTTTTCCCGTTGAGGAGTATTACGAGGCAGAGGTAATGACGGTTGTTGTCTGGACAAACCGTTCAGGGAAAAGCCGGGAAAGGGGGATGGGGGTCCAGTTTCTAACCCCCCTCTCCTCCCATCTGAAGAAAAGTATTATGAAACATACCAAGCGGGTCGAGATTCTCAAGGACATCGAGGGTTTTGCCTGATTTGCGCGGGTGCCGGTCCAGGGCAGGAACTCCTCCTGTCCGGAAGCCTTCCGGGCCCAATGGACTTCTTGTTTGTCATTCATGAACAGCACCGTTACAACAAGGATAGATCCGGATGCCTGTATCGGGTGCGGTCGCTGCGTCGACGTCTGTCCGGCCGGGACAATTTCCATGCAGGAGGGCAGGGGTGTGGTGACCGGCACCTACTCCATGAACTGCGGCCACTGTGAGGCGGTCTGTCCTGCAGAAGCCGTAACGGTTACATCCCTGGAGCACCCTTTTTTTCTCGCATCGGCAGCGGTTGACGACCGCTGGCTGCCCCACGGGGAATATGATACAGGGCAGCTGGTGCGGCTGATGCGTTCAAGGCGTTCCTGCCGCAATTTTGAGAAGAAAGCCATTGATCGCCGCCTGCTGGAGGACCTGGTCCGGATCGGAACCACCGCCCCATCCGGTACCAACTCCCAGTCATGGACCTTTACGGTTCTTGCAGGCCGCCGGGAGGTCGAAACCCTTGGCGCAGAGGTGGCCGGTTTTTTCCGCAAACTGAACAGGAACGCGGCAAAGGCGTCGCTGCGGCTGATGGCAAAGATCTTTGCCCGGGACCGGCTGGGGGAATATTACCGCCGCTATTACAAAACGGTGCAGGAGGGGCTCGAGCTCTGGGAACGGGAGGGGGCTGATACCCTCTTTCATGGCGCAGCAGCAGTCATCCTGGTGGGTGGCAGGAAATCTGCGAGCTCACCGCGGGAGGATGCCCTGCTGGCAAGCCAGAATATCCTGCTGGCGGCGCACAGCCTCGGCCTTGGTTCCTGCATGATCGGTTTTGCCGTTGCCGCAATCAACCGGGATACAAAAATACAGCGGCTGCTGAAAATTCCGGCCGCTGAATCTGTCCATGCGGCAATAGCCCTGGGGTATCCGGCGGAGCGCTACGAGAAGGCAGCCTTCAGAAAGAATGTTCCGATCCGCTACCCCCTTGGGTCGAAAAGCTGATGGCGCCTCCAAAGGAAATTCCGGACGGGGACAATGGCCTGAAAGGGTCCTGGCAGGCGGTCCGCCTGCTGCAGCCTTTTTTTCGCCGCTACCGTCTGCGGCTTGTGATCGGCTTTCTGTCGCTCATGGCGGTCAATGGGCTGCAGCTTGCCATTCCCAGGGTCATCAAGCACGCCGTTGACGGTTTGCATGGCAAGGGAGTCACCACCGCTCCGGTGCTTTTCCGCTACAGTGTCATTATCGTTCTTCTTGCCCTCGGCATTGCCCTGTTCCGCTTTGGCTGGCGCATCATGGTGCTTGGCTTTTCCCGTCTCCTGGAAAAAGACCTGCGCAACTGGCTGTTTACCCACCTGCTGTCCCTGGACAGGATTTTTTTCCAACGCGGTACCACCGGTGAAATAATGGCCCTGGCCACCAACGACCTGGCTGCCCTGCAGCTCGCCGGCGGCATGGGGCTGGTGGCTTTTGCCGATGCACTCATCCTTAGCCTGGCCGCCCTTGCCTTCATGCTCTACATCCATCCCGGCCTGACGCTCATCGCCATGGCACCGATGCCCATCCTGGCCCTGCTGGCCCGCTTTCTCTCCGGCAGGCTGCACCGGTATTTCAAAAAGGTGCAGGAGCAGTTTTCCCGGCTGACGGAGTTTAGCCGGACGTCGATAAATTCCATCCGGATGATCAAGGCCTACACCCTGGA
>JAFDCC010000258.1 GCA_019312985.1 Deltaproteobacteria bacterium | reverse complement strand
GGCGGTGACCGAGTCAAGGGCAACATCGCAGGCAATGAGTTCGATAACGATATCCCGGTCCGTCAGGATGCCGATGGGCCGGGCTTGTTTTTCCCCACCTTCTACAATCACCACGTCACCGACATGGTGGTTCCGCATGAGCCGGGCAATCTCGGTCACACTGCTCTCCTTTTCCGCAACGATTACCTCGCGGCTGCAGAACTTCCCAACTGTCATGGCGCATCACCTCCCGTGCAGTAGAATTTCCGGCAATTCCCCGGCTCAATTCCTCTTTCAGGTTACGTGACCTTGCCGGGAGATGCAATTGCCGCTGCGGAAACACACCGGCCTCCTCCCGGCGGCCAAGGGGTTTGCCGCCGGCGGTCTTGTTGCAAAGCCCCTGCAGTGCCGGATGAGCCGGGGCCGCTGTAACGCCTGTGTTTATATACCGAAAAACTAACTTTGATTCGGCAGAAGTCAAGCAGAAATCGCATGAATCGCATGTCAGGAAGGACTGTTGGCCGGCGCGGCAACGGGTGGGGGGGCAGCGGACAGGGGGGCCGCCATTGTGCGGCGGCGATGGCTCGGCCGGCAATCAGCGGCGCACTCTCTTTTTTCTTGTCTTTCTCCGGGCCTCGAGCTCCTTGAGCTTTTCTTCAATATTCTCGCTGAACTTTACCTTGCCGATGAGAACACAGCCCGGTCTGCCCGGAACACAGTCGGTTTGCAGCTTTATGCAGTTTTCCGTGTTGAAATCAAAATTCTTGCAGGAAAACGTCATGGCTCAACACAGGTAAAAAGTTTTCACGTCATCGAGCTTCTGAAGGGTGTCGATGATATCGGCAACCTCCCTGGAAACTTCTGAAAAAACCTGCATGAGGTAAACGGAGCCGCCGTCCCTGATAACGTCCTCCGCCTTTCTGAAGGTCGACTCCAGGTATTCCCTGTTGCCGGTATCCCTTGCCCCGGCCAGGTCCGATTTGCTTATTTCCAGCACCTTCGGCATGTCTTTCCTCCTGTTCGGCGTGATCAGCCGGTAAGCTTCGACAGGGCAAGCAGGGCACCATCGTAATCCGGCTCCCGGCCGAGTTCGGCAACGTGCTCTGTGTAGGCGATTTTCCCATCGCGATCAATGATGACAACGGCCCGTGACAGCAGACCGGTGAGGGGGCCGCTTGCAAAGGTAACGCCATAATCCCGGCCGAACTCAGGGGAGCGGAAAACCGACAGCGGGATTACATTGTTGAGCCCCTCTGCCTCGCAGAAACGCTTGTGGGCAAAGGGAAGGTCCGCTGAAATGCAGAGGACGACCGTGTTGGGCGACTCGCTGCCCTCCATGTTAAAGCGCCGGACCGAGGCGGCGCAGACCGAAGTGTCAAGGCTCAGAAAAATATTCAGAACAATATTTTTTCCGGCAAAGTCCTGAAGCCCCGTTTCGGTAAAATCCGTCCGCACGAGCCTGAAATAAGGAGCCGCCAGGCCGACAGGGGGCAGGTCTCCAATTGTCCGGGCCGTAGCACCCTGCAGAATGATCTCGGCCATATTTCCCTCCCGTTGCATTATGTCAAACAGCGGAGTTTTGTTCCAACCTTACCAGGCAGAGGGGAAAATGCCAAACAGATGGCACGTGCTGCACCCTCTAGTGCTTTTCATGATCCCCCGGCCCGAGTTCGTCCATAAAGACACGCAGAAAGGTACGGATACCCGAAGTGCGGAATGCTTCCCGATCCCACTCCTGCGGGGATATTACGCCATAGTACTCCTCTTTCAGGACGTACACCTCGGCCGTCAGGGCGATTTTGCCGGCAGCAACCTGCTCTGTCCTCCGATAGTAGCTCTCTCCTTCAAAGCGGTCGAGCCGGTCCAGGTCGTCCTCCGAGACACCCAGGTAGACTATGCCGCGGACCCGGGATTCGGCTGCGCCGGGAACCGCGACAGGATACACCTCCCCCCGCACCCCTTTTCTTTCGTACCCCTGCAGAACCGCGTCACGCCTGTCATAGCGGCCGGCAACAACCCTGGACCAGACAGGCTCGAACATCAGCGATCCGTATGTGAAGACATGGGGCATGAAAATTCCTTATCAGCTGTGCCGCGAATAATTGTCTTAAACAGCACCATGAAATATGGCAGATAAGGGAAAAGGGGGCAAGGGGAAAGGTTTCAAGGGGGCAAGTTTCGAGGCTAAGGGGGCGCCGCATGACCCGACATCCCGTCCACATAGGGTGATGTCTATGGCCGGTTCATCGATTTTTCCCCTACGGTGTAAACAAAACAGGGGCGGCAACGGTCTTACAGGGTAAAGAGCAGGCAAATCAGACAAAACAGTTTAAAAGGTGCTGTCATGAAAAAACATGTCATTTTTCTCCTGGTGGTGTTTTTCGCAGTATGGTTTGCCTCTGCTGCACTCGGGGCGATTATCGTCGGCCGGGTCGGCCATGTGGAAGGCAGGATCTTCCGCTACATGGACGTTGACCAAAGCTGGGTCGAGACCTTTGCAGAGGCCCCGGCAGGGACCCTGGATACCCTGAAAACGGATACGGCCTCCAGGGCGGAAATCCTCTTTCCCAACGGGGTAACGGTGCGGCTCGACAAAAACGCGACAATGGAGATCGTCGACCTGGTGGAGGCTGGGGCCGTTTTCTCCCTGGATGAGGGTCTGGCGCGCTTTTATAACGGCAGCGAAGAGGGCAGCGTCGTGGTGGAAACCGGCATGGGCACCATGACCCTTGGGCCGGAAAGCGCGGCTGACGTGCTGGCCGACAGCACGACGACTGCTGTCGCTACCCTGTCGGGCAGCGCCACCTTCCAGGCCGAATCCGGGGACGCCGAGACTGTTGAGGTCATTTCCGCCGGAACGACCCTGGAAATATCGGCAGATGCCATCGTCGCGGCAAACGGCCCCATTGACCGCAACTGGGACGACTGGTGTGCGGTACGGGAAGGGCGCTGGTCCGAAAACAGGCTTGTTTCATCCGACCACCTCCCGGAAACCATGCAGGAATATGCCTATACCCTGGAACCCTATGGGAGCTGGCAGAGGGTCTACTATCGCGGCTACTATTACTGGGCCTGGCGGCCGCACCATGTCGAGGTCGGCTGGGGACCATACACCACGGGTTTCTGGCATGACTGGCAGGGTGTCGACGTCTGGATCGACCATAATCCCTGGGGCTGGGTAACCCATCACCACGGACACTGGCTCCATCTTCAGGGCGCCTGGATGTGGACGCCCTATGTGCATGTGGCCCTTGTTCCCGGCATTACCGTTAGCGGGCTTCACATAACATTCGGCAAAAGATTCAGGCCATACTGGCATCCGGGCCGGGTCCGCTGGATAGCCCACAGCAGTCATGTCGGCTGGATCCCCCTGGCACCGTGGGAGGTGTATTACGGCCCGCGCCGGTGGGGGCCGAGGAGCCGGGCAATAACGCACCGTGCCGGCTTCAGTCTCAATGTAAACCTGGCAAGCCACCATCACATTGACCATGCTGTTATAATCCCCCGGAAACACCTGCACCCGAAGCGGGCAGACCGGCTGAACCGGTACAGGGCCACAAGGATCAGGAGTGTTGACAAAAGGGGAATTATTAAAAATTACAAGGGGGTGGCCTGGACAAAACAGGCGAAGCACCAAGCGCATGAAACACAGAAGCTCCAGGCGCGCAAAGCAGATAAAAGGGTCGGGCAGCACCGGAAAGAGCGAGGCCCGGTTGTCGGGAAAAAGGGGGCCACCTCCCTGTTGCGGCAGGCAAACAGGGAAAAGAAGCACCCCCGTTTCAAGGAAACCGCAAAGCACCGGGAGCGGCCTTCCTTCAGTATCAGACCGTCACAGGCCGGCACGCAGACCACGGCGCTGAAAAGACAACAGTCGGCTCCGAAAAGAGAGCGCCTGGCACGGGTTGAATCGCGCCAAAACAGCCTGGAGAGCAAACGTGAAGCCCGGCAGACAGGAAAAACCCAGACAAAAAGCCATGCCCGGAACGTTCCCCGAAAATTCAACAGGACCGAGGCCGAAGACAGCAGACAGCAGGCCCGCAAGACACGGCAGGGTAAAGTGGAGGCCGCTGTCAGAAGCCAGACGTTCCAAAGGAAAAAGGCTTTCGCCGCAGAACAGAGGCGGCCGGAAACCGGAAAGCAGCGGCAGGGCAACCCTGCCCCCCGGCAGCAGGTGAAGCAGGAGCGGCAGGAGCTTACCGGAAAAAAAGAGCCGGGGAGCAGCGGACGGGCTGAATCGCGCCAAAACAGTCCGGGGCGCAAACGAGAAACCAGGCAGGCAGGAGAAGCCCCGGCAAAGAGCCATGCCCGGAGCGTTCCCCGAAAATTCAACAGGACCGCGGCCAAAGACAGCTGGCAGGCCGAGGAAAAGGGGCTTTTCCCGGCACGGCACCAAGGGTTCCGTTTTCGGTAAACGGCAGCCGCGATACCCGGTAAAGGAAAAGGACAGTCCCCTGCGGGGCTGTCCTTTCTGCATAAGGAGGAGAAGAAAATTGGACTGTAAGTGTGTCCTTATTAAATATATAAGCACGCATCCAAGCTGATCAAGGTGCTGCCCTCCCCTGGATCAAAAAAAGTCGCGCGGTGCTAGCGGAGGACAAAGAGGTAGCCGATATAGGCCAAGAAAAGCAGAAGGCCGTGCAGGCGCCGGAGCCCTTGCTCCACCGCAAGCAGGGGTACAAGAACCGCTGAAAAGGAAAACATCACGGGAATGTCCCTGAAGAGCAGGCCGGGCGACATGGGGTAGGGGGCCAGAATGCCGCAGAAGCCCAGCACCATGAGAAGGTTGAAAATGTTGCTGCCGATTACGTTGCCCGCAAGAATCTGCGTCTGCCTCTGGCGGATGGCAGCAAGGCATGAGGCCAGCTCCGGCAGCGATGTGCCGACAGCTGCAAGAGTCAGGCCGATGATGAGCTCACTGACGCCAAAATAGCGGGCTATGTCCACGGCGCCCCTGATGAAAAAAGTGGAGCCCAGGGGCAGGCAGAGCAGACCGGCGGCAGTCAGGGCAATGACCGGCGGCAAGGGGTATTCCGCCCTTTGCGGAGCGGCGGGGGGGGCTCTCGGCGCCCTTTTCTTGTTTTTCCCGGCGGCATTTCTGAAACTCTGCAGGGTATATAGGACAAGGGAAACGACGAACAGGAGGCCGAGCGGCCTCGGGAAGGTGCCCTGCCAGGCGGCCAGGAACACCATGATCGTCGCCCCGAGCATGAAATAGAGTTCCAGGGAGACGTGCCGATACCTCACCGGCAGGGGGCTAATCATGGCGCATATGCCGAGGATAAGGCCGATATTGGCGATGTTGCTGCCGACAACGTTACCGGTGAGAATGTCAGGGTGGTCCTGGGCCAGCGCAATGAGCCCCACAAAAAGTTCCGGCATGGATGTGCCGAATGCCACTACGGTGAGGCCGATAAGCAGCGTGCTCATACCAAAGCGCTTGGCGAGCTTTGCCGCGCCGGAAACGAGGAATTCACCGCCGCCGGTCAGCAGGAGCAGGCCGCCGGCCAGGGCAAGCCAGGAGACCAGAATGGAAGAATAGTTGGGTGCCGCACTCATCGGGCTATTTCTGCAAGAAATTTTCCGCCGTGAAGCCTGTAAGCCCTGTCGGCCAGTTTTTTCAGGTCCCTGCTGATGGCCGGCAGGGGCGCCAGGGGCGGTATGGTGATCAGTTCCGGGTCAATGGGCGGCGGGCTCTCGATGCGCATCTTATGTTCAAAGGTATCGGCCGCACCGGCATCGGGGCTGACAATCATGCTCTCCTCGCTGCCTCCTCCCTCCATGGCACGCAGGAACCCCATGATATTGCCGATGTCGTTTTCGCGGTAGAAGAGCTTGATCTCTTCGTTAATGGTCTCCCGCCGTCTCTCAATGTCCTCAAGATTTTCCCGGTAGTGCCCCACATGCTCCACCAGCCTGGAGTAGGCGTCAAATATCAGGTTCTTGAACCGGCCCGCCTTCGTCAGGCCCCTGATTTTTATGTTCTTGAACACCCTTTGCCGGATGGTGGGCGACTCGGTAATGTACGGGTCGTAAAAAAGCTTCTCCTCCCAGCCGGT
>JAFDCC010000257.1 GCA_019312985.1 Deltaproteobacteria bacterium | reverse complement strand
TGGATCGAAATGCCACAGTATGGTGCGGACGGCGATGTCATCGACGTCACCATCCACACCGTCCGGGTCCGCAACTGGGACAAGACTATCACCACCATCCCCACGTACAGCCTGGTATCGGATTCGTTCAAGAACTGGCGCGGTATGAGTGAGTCGGGTGGCCGGCGCATCAAGCGAGCCCTTCACATTGACATGGGTTCCATTCGCTTCTGTACCGATGAAATGATTCAGCGCTTCAAAAACTATGACCTCGTCAGGGATTACATCAGCCGGAAAGAGGAAGAAATAGCCAAGCACAACAGGGCCCTGTCAGCAGAGTCGTCCCAGCTGATAAACGGCAGGCGCCAGACCAACATCGGGGTATTCCGGGCATACATTGTTGCCTATCTCAGAAACCATCCCCAGATCCACCGGGATATGACATTCCTCGTCCGCCATCTCGAACCGACGCGGTTTGGCCTGCCAGTGGAAATTTACGTTTTCAGCAGAGACCAGGTCTGGGCCAACTATGAAGCGATCCAGGCAGACATCTTCGACCACCTGCTCGCCGCCGTCGGCCAGTTCGACCTGCGGCTCTACCAGAGTCCATCCGGCCATGATTTTTCAGGGTGGAGCAGGAATTAAGGCGGCAGGAGTGCCCTTTGGCAAAAAAGGCCTTAATCAGTCAAGCTGTACGGTCTCGATCTTCACCCGGGCGAGCCCCTGGCGGTAAAACCCCAGCTGTTTTGCAGCCCCGGCGGAGAGATCGATTATTCTCCCGTCTACAAATGGGCCGCGGTCATTGACCCGCACTATCATTGATTTGCCGTTTTGGAGGTTTTTTACCCTGACATGCATCGGCAGAGGGAGGTATTTGTGGGCCGCCGTCGGTTTTTTCGGGTCGAAGGCCTCACCGTTGGCAGTCATTTTTCCACCCTTCTGCCTCCGGGTTTCCTCCCCGTACCAGGAGGCAAGCCCTGTCTCTGAATACTGCAGGGCCTCATCCACCGACATTGGAACATAGCGGTTTCCCTTCACAACATATGGCGCATTCTTCACCCTGCCCTTGGCAATTGCCTCCTTCGGCGACATGCCATCAATGGACTCTATATCGTGGGTCATGGGCCAGTCAAGAGGCGCCATGACGACCAGAAAGGTATACTTGCCGATCTTGTAGCCAACCTTGACGGTTCCGACCGTTAAATCCGTTGCCACCTTGGCGACCTTGTAGGTTGTGACTGCCGTTCCCTTGGCAACGTCATAACCGGTGGAAAGCGCCCCGCAGCCGGCGAAGACAAGGCAGATAACACCCAGCCCTGCAAATAAAAAAAATTTCCGGGGCAAAGAACCGGCATATGTTTGCAGAACATCACCTGTTTTCACGATAAAAACTGTCAACAATGCTCTTGTCCCCTGCTGCTGTTAAGGGAAGGACCCCATTCCTGCAAAGGCAGGCCGCGGCCGGCAGGCGGTGCCCCCCTTTTTCCGCACCTTTTTCCTTCTCGCCGCCGCCCCGGGTTGGCTACCGGCCGCTCCCGGCACTTTCCCGGTTTTCAACATACTGTTTCAGGGATTCAAGGGTGCTTATCTCATAATACTTCCTGGCCACCCTGCCCTGGATTCTCTGCTCAACCGGGTTAAAATCCCATACCGAGTCCTCCCTGATGATCAGCCGCTGGAAAGAGCCGGTAACCAGGGGAAACTTTCCGGTATGCACGATTATCGGTTCTGCCTGCACCTCCGGGATAAAGCAATTCAGGGTTTTCAGGTCGATCTCGGCTGCCAGCTTGGTGAACCCGGTTCCGTTCAACTCGATACCGTTGACATTATAACGCAGGACAGCCTCATCGTCGCTCCCCGGTGTCATCCGGTCGCCGCCCGCCTGACAGACAACGAGGTTGAACGGCGTCCTGTCTCTCTCGAATACCCGGCGCAGAAGCTTGCTGCAACTTGAAAGCCTGTCCGCCTGGTTGATGGCCGGGGAGATCATTATTCGTTTCCGGCCGTCGAGAAGATACGACGGCGGCGCGTTCTGGTAGCAGATGCCGACGCCGAGCTCAAGTACAGGCAGGTTGTATTTTCTACTCTTGGCGTTATACTTCTGGATGACATAGAGCATATTGATGGCAAGGCCGCAGGCCCTGGCAACACAATACTTGCCTCCCTTGTCGTCGCGGCGTTCCAGGATAGCGAGAATAATGGCATCGCCTTCGATAAAGACCTTCAGGGCCCCGTATTGCGAGACGATTTCGGAGATCGGGTTGAAAAAGTTGAGGCTGAAGTACGAGGCCGGGTTGAGGCCGCTGGCGTCCAGTTTATTTGTGATCAGTGTTGCGCCCCGCACATCTGCCTTGAGGATGACATGACTGGTGACCGGCTTGGTGTCCAGTTCCAGGACATATTCATGGGGAAGTAAAAACTCGTACAGGGTGTTGTTGGTTTTTGACAGGGCGATTGTTTCCTCATCTGCCACGAGGGTCACCCTGTCGAGGGCCTGCTTGAAAAGCATGAAGTTCTCCAGATCCCGGTGATAGAGGAAGAAACCTGCGAGAAACTGCAGGAAATAATCCTTCCGCTGTGCCTCCTTCAGCTTTCCCATGCGCATCCGTGTTTTTTTCAGGGCCGTCAGCGAAATTGACGTCCCATAATAAGTCTTGAGGCGCTTGAGGTGAGCTGCCAGACTTTTTCTTGCTTCACCGGAAAGAAGAAACTCCAGTACCTGCCGGGGCGCCAGCGGCGGGCAGTACTCGCGGTATACCTCCTTCATTTCAAAGGACGCGACAATCCGACCCATGAGGTTTTTCTGCTTGAATCGGTTGTAGAGGGCAGCAAAGATCTTCTTCTGTTCCCCGGCCAGCTGTTCCAGCCGGCGGAGTTCATCCCGGTCCTGCTCTTGCCTGTTTTTCTTTTCCCTGATAAGTGCCGCCGTTTTCAAATAGCCGGCCAAAAGGGCAACGTTGTCAATTCCCCGGAGCCAGCCGTCCACCGCAGCGTTTCCTCTTTCAGACCCGGCCGGGCCATCGTCGCTGTCCCGGCCCGGCTGCGGTGAAGCAGGATTGTCCTTTTCCCCGGTTATGCTCACCCGGACAAGCACCTCCCTGATCAACTGCAGGAAATGCTCGTAGGTGTCGGGGTCATCCATCCTGCGCCCCAGGATGACATACTGGTCCAGCATGAAATAATCGTCCCTTCTGTTTTCAATGTACAGAAGGGGATTGGTAAAAAGGTCCTCCTGCAGCAGGGACTGCGTTCCGTAGTTCGCCGCGCGCCTCTCAAGAAGGGGCTTTTGCGCTTCCAGCAGGTAGCTGAAAATCTCCCGGCTGACGTTCTGGACTGTGGTGCCCCTTTCGTGCCGGACAGCAAGGATCTTCTCCTTGAGAATCACCACCTGCCGCAGCATCTCGTCATCACCGGTGCTTTCATACTCCCAGACCTGGTTGTTAAGCCTGGTCATGAGTTCCTCGAACTGAAGCCCTACCTCCCGGAGCAGAAATTTGCAGACAGCGACCTGCGCCAGGTAGTCAATCTGGATCTCGCCGTCGCCCATCTTGGCCCGTTTCACGGCATCGAACAGCATGTCATGACACAGGTGCCTGAACTCATCCTTGTCCCTGGACCGGTCAAATTCAATGCCGAGGTCTTCCCCGGTACCTGAATGTTTCAGGACCAGGTGAAAAATGACCTGTGAAGCGCTCTCCCTGAAAATCGGGCTCAGGTGGACATCGTAATGGAAGTTATCCACTCCGGGTATTATCCGGTTCAGCGAAAAGTGGGCGGAATAGGAGACTGGAGGCGAACCGCTCCACAGGAGTTTCCTATTAAAAAAACCGCTTTTCAGTCGGGAGATCATTGATCGTCAGCGAGCGGAAAACCTTCCGGAATTTGATAAAAATTTAAGGATATCAGGCATAACTGCAGCATAGCCGCACAATGCTATACTAATGAATTTATCCGGAATTCGCCAATTTTCTTTTGTTCCGGGTCCTGAAAACCATGCGGCAGGAAGAATCTGCCGGTTTATCTCTTCCGTCTGTTCCAGGCGTCAATTTATCCTGCCACCGCCGTCATTCGGTGTTGCGGCCGGGAAATCCCGGCTCCTGAAGGATGGCACCAGGCGGCTTTTCTGTTGACAATTCCATTGGGTTTGTTTTTCATGTTCACCTGTACGGGCAAATAAGGCCACAATCGAATACAGGCACCCTTTCCCCATGCCGAACACAAACGATATTCCCTTTATCCACTGCGTCACCCCCGGCCCTGAAACGACACATCCGCAGATTATCCTTCATGACGAACTGGGCGACCTCAGTGCGGCCGATGCCTTTATCATGCCGGGCAACAGAGGCGACCGGTTCCGATATATTGAGACACCCCCCATTTCGATCCACCTTTCCGTTACCGGCCGCTGCCAGGCCCGCTGCGAGGGCTGTATCAATACCGCCTTCTCCGGCGCCGCCGGCGCTGGGAGAAACAACAAGGGCAAGGGCCTGTTTGAGGATACCGACCCGGTGCGGGATGCACGCTGCATTGCATCCCTGGTCCGGGAAAGCGCCGATGAAACGGCTACCATCTGCCTCTATGGCGGCGAACCCCTCCTGGCCCCGGACAAGATAGCGGTCCTGATGGACACCATCAAAAAGGAGAACCTCCCCAGGAGCGCCCGTTACATGCTCTACACCAACGGCGACCTCCTGGCAGAGACCTGCCGCACTCACCCGGAAATAGTGCAGGGCATCTGGCTTTTTTCCGTTTCCATCGACGGCACCCGGACCCAGCACGAACGCATCCGGAAGGGTACCGATCTTGCCCGCATCCACGAGGGTCTTGCTGCCATCAAAAAGATGCGGCAGGGCCGGGTTCTCATCTGGTCCACCCTGCGCGAAGAGCAGTCCCTTCTCGACTGTTTCAACGAGTTTCTCTTCCTCTATGAAAAGGGGCTGGCAGACCAGTTTTTCTGGCACTGGGTTGAAAGCAAAAGCCCCTTTGCGGCGCTGGCTTCGTATGGAACCAGGTATGAAAGGGACCTCCGGCACATCATGGAGGTTTATGTTGAAGAGCTGCAAAATGGGTCCCTGCTCCCCATAACCCATATCAACGAACTTGTCCTCTACCTGCTTGCCGGCACGGTACGAAAATCCACGGCCTGCGGCGTTGAGCTGGCGCGCAACTACGATATTGTCGGCGGCCGCATTCATTCCTGCGCCGACCTGCCGGAACAGTACGCTATCGGCACCATCGGCGCAGACGGCACGCCGGACCTAAAGGGAAGCGATCTTTCCTGGCTCACCGGCTACAAAAAAGACCTGCAGTGCAAAATATGCGGGGTTCACCCCTACTGCGGCGGAAGGTGTCCGGTACAGGCCGTCACCGGTTCCGTTGAGCGGCTGCGCCAATACTGCCAGCTCATGCGCCTCCATGTCAGCGTGGTGCACGACTACTTAGATGACATCGCCGCCGCACTTGAGGCCCATTCCATTTCAGCACAGTATGTCTATGATAATTCCGCCGCCTATGTCCACTATACAGACGGGACGCCGTGAGATGCAAAAGAGGACAGGTCCCGGACGCCGAACCCCGGCGCCTTTAAACCGTTGTCCATGACAGATTCATGAATGGTACCAACTCCACAGACAGAAGAAACTACCGCTCACTCATCATAGCCGGCACCGGCACAATCGGCACGAGTCTTGTCAGCCTCGGCGCCGACCTGTTTTCCCTTTTTGATCATATCTATGCCCTAGACAGAAACGAAAAGGCCCTCGAACCCCTGCAGCATAGCGGGATTACCTGTTGCTGTGGCGACATCAGCGATGCCGGGTATGTCAACACCTTTCTGCGCCAGGTCCCCGGCCCGTCGCTTCTTGTCAACCTCTGTGCCGGCACCAACAACGTCAGGATCAGGAACAGTCTTGCCGGCCACGATACGGCGTACCTCGATTCCTGCGCCAGCATGACGGACGACCCGGACGAGTGCCGCTTCAGCCGCCTCATGCCCTACACCTATAGCAGCATAAAAACAGGTTTGCCGCACTGGCTCTGCTGGGGCATAAACCCGGGCCTGGTGGAAATAATCGCCCGCCGCATGCTCGCAACCCTGACAGAGAAAACTTGCGGCTACAATGTGACGGTCTATGAGTTCGACAGGCTGACGGGCCCGGACAATCAGGACAAGGCAGCGGTGGGATGGTGCCCCGAGGCCCTTGTTGAAGAGGTCATGCTCGCCCCGACCATGGTACTTGAAAACGGCATACCGCTGGAAGAAAGCGGCGCGGGAACCAGGTACTGTACCGTCAACTGGGGCAGCGAAGCGATCCCGGCCAGGGTGGTGGGGCACGAGGACATCTGGAACCTTGCGGATATCCCGGCGGTAAGGAACGGCCGCTTCTATTACGGTCTCAGCCCTGCCGTCATGGAGATCCTCGCCATGGATAACCCCAAAAAGGCCAGGGACATGCTCTATATTCCCCGACACGGGCAGGAGATAACCGGGCTGGAACAGGTGGCGGTGCAGGTGGACGGCAGGACAATGGCCGCGCCCCGAACAATGGTCTGGACCGAGGATCATCGTGAGACCTGGAAGCGATTCGGGGTAAACGCCGTCCAGTACCAGACGGCTAAATCCCTGCTGCTGGCCATCATGCTGCTGCAGCGCACCGACTACGGGTTCCTGCCGCTCTCCTGCAGTGCCTCGAACCTGCCCATTTCTTCCCGCCAGTGGCCGCTCTTTGAGCAGTTCATGGAGGAGCTGGACATCAACTGGCAGGACGGCGCAGCTTTGAATCTTCACCCATTGCAGGAGTAAGGCCGGTCAGCTGAGCGCCTCTCAGGTCTTTGTCCCTGCTGTTGCCCCTTCGTGGTAAAGGCCCTTAACAAGGGCGATGGTCTCCTTGGTGACGGCGTTGCCGGCCAGCATGCGGGCCAGCTCCCGGATCCTGCTCTCTTCATCAAGCAGGCTGATAACCGTCCTGGTCCTGTTATTCTGCGTCTTCTTCTCGACCATGAAGTGCGCATCGGCCTTTGCGGCAATCTGGGGCAGGTGCGTTATGCAGAGAACCTGATGGTGGCCGGAGAGCTCTTTTATCTTGCGGCCAATGTCTTCGGCCGCCTGGCCGCCGATGCCGGCATCAACCTCGTCGAATATCACCGTCCCCACCTGGTCCTGCCGGGCCAGGATACACTTGAGTCCCAAGAGCAGCCGGGAGAGTTCACCGCCGGAGGCTGTCTTTACCAGGGGCTTTAAGGGCTCGCCGGGATTGGCTGAAAACAGGAACTCTACCCGATCCCAGCCGGCTGGCGTCAGTTCCTCGATCTTCCGGGCAAAAGGCGAAAAATCCACCTTGAACAGGGTTGCCGCAAAACTTAGGTGTTGCAGTTCCCGGCTTACGGCTTTTTCAAAATCTGCGGCCGTCTTCTTTCTGGCGACGCTCAGCCGCTCCGCTCTTTGCAGCAGCTCACTTTCCATCCCCTTCAGCCGGTCGCCGGTTTCAGCAAGTTCCTGCTCAAGGGTGTCCATGGCGGCCAGCTCCGTCTCCGCCTGTTCCCCATGCCGGATGACCTCGGCCAGCTCGCGCTGCACCCCGCCGTATTTTCTCTTCAGCTTCTGGAGCAGGTCTATCCTGGCCTCGATTTCCTCCAGCCGATGCGGGTCACCAGGTACCGCATCGAGGTAGCGGTTCAACTGGCCGGCCAAATCCTCCAGTTCATAGCCGCTGCTGCCGGCCCTTTCCGCCATTTCAGCAGCCGCCTGGTCGTATTTCGCCATCTGCTCAAGGTTCCTGCGGACCTGGACCAGGCTGGCGACAACCGTGTCAGACAAGATATCACTGCTCATCCGGCCAAGCTCCAAAAGCGTATCCGCCGACCGGAGAATATGTTTCTCGGCCAGCAGTTCTTCGTCCTCGCCGGCGGCAACATTGCTCTCCTGGATTTCCCGCAGCTGATAAGCAAGAAAATCACGCCGCTGCTCCCGCTCCTGCTCCTGCAGCCGGAGTTTTTCATACTCTTCCTTCAGAGCGGCCCACCGGGCATACAGTTGGCCGAACTCCTGGCGCTGCGGCCACAGTTCGCCGACGGAATCGATAAAGTTGAGATGGTTGCGGGACGCAAGCAGCACCTGGTGCTCGTGCTGACTGGCGACGGAGAACAGGTTCTCGCAGACGTATCCCACCAGGGCAGCGGTTGCCATGCTGTTATTGATAAAATAGCGGCTGCGCCCCTGCCTGCTGAAGGTGCGTTTGAGGATCAGGTCGTCCTCCACCGCAAAGCCCTTGTCGAGAAGAGCTTGCCGCACTGCACCGCTGGAGGGCTCCAGGACAAAGAGGGCCTCAACCGCGGCACCATCGGCGCCGGACCTGATCCAGGTGTCGGACGCCTTGCAGCCGGCAAGGAGGTTAAGGGCCTGAAGGATAATCGATTTGCCCGCACCGGTCTCCCCGGTCAGAACCGCCAGCGACGGTCCGTCACTTCCTTTCCGCCCGCTGAATGCCAGGTGAAGGGAATCAATAAGGGCCAGATTGTCAATTTTCAATTCGCGGAGCATCGGGTTCCTTATCGGGAATTTGCGCAATGCAATAGGGCTTGACTCAACCAGAAATTAATGTAAAAAGTAATAATTACAATGAAAAAGATGCCTGCCACGCGCGAAGCCGCTAGCCCCCAGGTGTCTTTTTTTTGACAAAAACGAAGCCGGGGAAGCCCATGGGTAAAACAGTCAGGCTCAGCGCCAGCCTGGAGGACTATATCGAAGCCATTGCCCACATTGTCCATGAAAAAAAGGTGGCAAGGGGCAAGGAGATTGCCAAGCGGCTCCAGGTAAGCGGCGCCTCGGTTACAGAGGCTCTGCGCGCCCTTTCAAAAAAAGGGCTGGTCAATTATGAGCCCTACGAGGTGATCACCCTGACCAGAAAGGGGGTCGAGGTCGCCGAGGATGTCATCCGGCGCCATGAGGCACTCAAGGAGTTTTTTGTCAAGGTTTTGGCCATTGACGACACCATCGCGGAACAGGGCGCCTGCCGCATCGAGCACGCCGCACCGCCGGAGGTCATCGAACGGCTCATCCGTTTTGTTGAATTTATTGATACCTCCCCCGGCGGGGCCGCTGATCTGGTCAAGGACTTTTCCGTGTTCTGCGCCGCAAAAAAAGAACAGTAACCATGTCAAAACCCTTTCCGGGCCCTCCCGGAAAACAGGCGGCCGCCTCAGAGCAGCTGCCGATGATGACTTCTGCCGGCTGCTAAAAACAGGATCAGGAGCCGCCCTTGATGAGGCGGATGATCTCCTCCGTCTCCGGAAAACGTCCCGTTTCAAATTTTGAAAAAATTATTCGACTGTCCAGGGCAACATCATAAATTCCATTGGAGCCGGCAATCAGTTCAACTGTTGCCCCGATTTTCTCCTTCAGTTCCTCTCCCATACTGGAAGCTCTCGGAAAGTAGTTTCACTTCTCACAGTATGTGATGGATATCTTCATGGCAGAGTCCTCCTCTCAAAATTCACACACCTTTTCTCATTATGAAGGGCAAAGAAAAAAAGTCAAATACTAATGGGATATATAACAGAAAAAAGGGTAAAACGGTCCATGGTAAACGGCGAATCACGCCGGAACCCCTTACCGGAATAAACATTTTTTTATTTGCACTGCACCCCTTCTAGCAGTATATCATGTGCCTTCGGCCTTAAACTCGGTAGTTAATAATAGAAAATTACCATTATAGCGGGAGCAGGAACAAACATTTCACCATCTCCGTCAGCTGACAAATCGACCACTTACCGGCATGCCAGTGCATAACCAACAAAACAAACCCGCAACACTGCTGGACCTCAAAGATAAACTTGACAAGCGGGAGACAAACCATCTCTGCCGCCTCGCGACCTTGAGCCGCGACGGGGTCAGACGGCACGAGGCCGGGCCGACAGGACACCGCCAGGCCTTTTCCCTGGACGCTGACAGGATTCTCCACTCCCGGGCCTATACCCGCTATATTGACAAGACCCAGGTGTTCTACATGGTCAGCAATGACCACATCACCCACCGGGTCCTGCACGTCCAGCTGGTGTCAAAGATTGCCCGGACCATCGGCAGGTTCCTGCGTTTGAACGAGGACCTCATTGAGGCCATTGCCCTCGGCCATGACATAGGCCACCCACCCTTCGGCCATGACGGGGAAAAGGAGCTGGCACAACTCTGCACCGCCCACGACCTGCCGCCCTTTCAACACAATGTCCAGAGCATCCAGTTTTTGGAGCGACTTGAGAGAAAGGGACAGGGCTGGAACCTGACGCTGCAGGTTCTGGACGGCATCCTCTGTCACGACGGCGAGATCCACAGCCGTGACCTGGAACCCAAGCGAAATAAAGATTTTGCAGCTTTTGACCGGGAACTAGAAGCAAAGAGCGCCGCTCCTGAGACGCAACTCCTCCCCATGACCCTTGAAGGCTGTGTCGTGAGGCTGTGCGACACCATCGCCTATATCGGCAGGGACATCGAAGATGCCATCGAGTTGAAGCTAATCGGCCGGGCCGACATCCCGGCCGGCTGCTCGACAGTGCTCGGCAACACCAACGGCTCCATCGTCTACCGCCTCGTCGAGGACCTCATCACCAACAGCCTCGCCCCAGGAGACGGGAGAGAACTAACCCGGGATGCCATAGGCTTCAGCCCCGAAGTCAGCGACAGCCTGCAGGAGCTCAAGGCCTTCAATTACAGCAACATTTACATGAACCCTGCCATCAAGAGGGATTTCGCCAAGATACATACCTGCTACCGGGTCCTGTTTGAGACCTATCTCGACCAGGTCACCAAGATGGAGTCAACCTCGGAGATTTTCAGGGAGATGCTTGACAGCATGGATCCCGCCTACGTGGAGATGCACGCCCCGGCTGAAATAGTCAGGGACTTCATTGCCGGCATGACCGATGATTACTTTCTCAAGGTCGCCTCCCTCTACGGCTGCCCCATACCCGAGAAGATATGACTTTTTCCCGCGCCAGAAAATTTCTTCTCCCCGGTGAAAACACCCGCATGGTGTTTATCGCCTCCTGCATCGGCGTCATGGGCGGCCTGGCGAACATCTGTTTCCGCACCGTCCTCGAGTTCGTCCACGAAACGATCTTCGTGCCTGGGTATGCCCTGGCAACCCAGGGTGGCTGGCACATCCTCCTGCTGCCGCTGGTGCCCATCAGCGGCATGGTCCTGCTGATTCCCCTTGCCATTCTCTTTCCCGGCGAAATCTACGGCTACGGCTTTACCAAGTTTCTGCGCAAGGTCAACATCCGCGGCGGCTCCATGAAGTTCAGGAAGAACATCCTGAAGATCATCTCCTGTTCCCTCACCATCGGCACCGGCAACTCGGCCGGGGTCGAGGGTCCCATCGCCCAGGTCGGCGGGGCGCTGGGTTCCCTGGTCGGTAAGATTTTCCGCATCTCGGCCGAACGCATGAAAATCTACACAGCGGCCGGCTGTGCCGCCGGGGTCGCCGCCATGTTCAACGCCCCCATTGCCGGCGTTTTCTTTGCCGCCGAGATCGTGCTCCTCGGCACTTATGAGATTGCCTCCTTTTCCGTCCTCGTCATCTCGTCCGCCATGGCGACCGTTGTCTCCCGCTCCTACTACGGCGAGAACCCGGCCTTCCCCATCCCGGAGTTCCACCTGGTAAACCCGCTGGCCGAGATCCCCCTTTACCTCGTCCTGGGACTCATCATGGGCGTTATCGCCGTTCTCCACATCTCCGTCTTCTACGCGGTGCGGGACCGCTTTGCCGCCTGGAAGATCAACACCCATTTGAAACCGATAATCGGGGCTTTCATACTCGGCGTCATTGCTGTGTTTTTCCCGCAGATCATGGGGGACGGCTACCACTACATCAAGGAGGTGCTGGCAGGCGAGTCGGTCCTGTGGCTCATGTTCCTCCTCATCTTCCTGAAGATATGTGCCACCGCCATAACCCTCGGCGCCGGCGGCTCGGGCGGTGTTTTTGCCCCGGCCC
>JAFDCC010000256.1 GCA_019312985.1 Deltaproteobacteria bacterium | reverse complement strand
TTCTTTACCATCGAACCCGGTAAAGTTACAATATTTTTTGAAAAAACATGAGGATAGACAGCGCAACCGCAAAGAGGACCGCGGCAGTCCCGCTTCCCCTGAAAAAACATAATGCACTGATTTAATTGATTTTAAGGTGAAGCGGCAGAGGCCCTCATTACAGCAGGTTTGATGCCATGGCAAGATATGTCCTGATCGTTGATGACGCGCCCAATATCGTACTGTCCCTGGAGTTTCTCATGAAAAAGGAGGGCTATGATGTCCTTTCGGTGAGCAACGGCGAGGAGGCGATGGCCGCGGTGAAGGAAAGGGTGCCGGACCTGGTTCTCCTGGATGTGATGATGCCGAGAAAGGACGGTTACGAGGTGTGCCAGGAGCTGCGCGCCGGCAAGGCATGGAAAGATATCAAAATTATCATGCTGACCGCCAAGGGGCGTGATGTGGAAAGGGAGAAGGGGCTGGCGCTCGGCGCCGACGACTACATAACGAAGCCCTTTGCCACCCGCGAACTGGTGGAAAAGGTAAAGGCGCTTCTTGACTGAAATGGTTTTTCATCGCCTCTTCCTTTTTTTTGCACCCTGTCCGTCATTCTTTTCAGATAATCTGCTGCCCGGTATACTACTACGCTATGAACCCTGAAGCATTGCTTGACACACTGCT
The DNA here is from genome assembly GCA_019312985.1 of Deltaproteobacteria bacterium. Taxonomy (GTDB): domain Bacteria; phylum Desulfobacterota; class Desulfobulbia; order Desulfobulbales; family BM004; genus BM004. Next base: position 2,244 of record JAFDCC010000256.1, on the reverse strand, counting down.
CGCCGAACTCAATGAGGGTGTCGTCGCCTGTGAGCCTGACGGCAGGGTAACGCTCTTCAACCGCGCGGCGGAAGAACTGCTTGGCAGGGACCGGCCGCTCCGGCGGGGCTCCTCCATATACCGCCACTGTTACCGGCCGCCGCTTGAGCATGCCCTGGACCTCCTGCAGTACCGGCATGGTTCCGCGAAAGAAGCTGACAGGCTTGCTGCAGTCCAGTTCGTGAACACCGCCGCTGACCAGGACCGTTATTTCCGCTGCCGCGTGCGTTTTCTTCCTGCCGGCGCTGGAGTGGCGGGTTCCTTTGTCGTTCTCTTTGAGGATATTTCGGCCTGGCATGTTCCCGGCAACCCTCTCCTGCTGAAGATCGAACAGTTTCGCGCTCCCCTGGCAAATTTGCAGGCCGCGGTGGAAAACCTTACCGAATACCGGGATATGTCACCGGTCATGCGCAGCGCCTTCGAGAATGTCCTGGTCCAGGAATCGTTCAACCTCTCAGAGGCCTTTAGCCTTCTTGCCGGTTCCTGCCGGGATATCATGCAGACCCGCGACCCCCTGACGGAACTGGCGAGCGACTTTCTTTCCGGCTACGTCGCACACCATTTGCGTCAGAAAAATATCCCGGTTGCGACCGCACCGGCAGAAGGCACCGGGATAAAGGTCGATATTTACGGCCTTATCCAGGTACTCGATTTCCTGGCCGACACTCTTGCCGACAGCCAGGCGGAAAAAAACCTTTCCTGTGAAGTCTGTGTCGGCTTACAGTTCATCTATTTTGACTTTATCTGGACCGGCCCCGTCATGCCGGCCGCCCTGGTGGAGAAAATGCTGGAACAGGAGCTAAAAGACAGCATGAAGGGAATGACCGTATCCACCGTTCTGCGGACAATGGACGGTGATATATGGAGCCAGCCGCAGGGAGAAGAAAAGGGCATGCTGCGCCTGGCCCTTCCGGTTGCCGGAAAGGGCAGCCAAGAAAATTAAGAGGGTTTTTCCATGTCTCCGGTACGAAGAAAGATCCAACGGCTTCTGGCGCTTTTCGTATTAGGCACCCTTGCCATTAATTTCCCGCTCCTCGCCCTTTTCAGCAAGCCTGTCCTCTGGTTCGGCATTCCCCAGCTCTACCTGTACCTTTTCGGCTTCTGGCTTCTTTTTATCCTCCTTATCGGGATTGTGACCGAGAGGAAAAAACTGCCGAAGACGTCCTTCCCGCCAATATACAGCAGGAAGGGGGAGTAGCATGCTGCAGGAATGGGTCATCCTGCTTGTCTCCCTCTCCTACCTGGGGGCCCTCTTTGCCATAGCCTACTATGCCGACTGGCGCGCTGACCGGGGCAAGTCGGTCATTTCCAACCCGTACATCTATACCCTGTCCATCGCTGTCTACTGCACGGCCTGGACATTTTACGGTTCGGTGGGGCGGGCCGTGGAAACCGGCATCGGCTTTCTCCCCATCTACCTGGGGCCGACCCTCATCGCTGCCCTGTGGTGGTTCCTGCTCCGCAAGATGATTCGCATCGCCAAGGTGTACCGCATCACATCAATTGCCGACTTTCTTGCCTCGCGCTACGGCAAGAGTTCACTGATCGGCGGGCTGGTGACTGTCATTGCCGTTGTCGGCATCATGCCGTACATCTCGCTGCAGCTCAAGGCGGTGTCCACGAGTTACTCGGTCATGCTCCACTATCCTGACCTTGCAATGATCAAGGAGCACAAGACCTCCATATGGAATGACAACGCCTTTTCCGTTGCCATGATCATGGCGGCCTTTGCCATTCTATTCGGCACCCGCCACATTGATGCCACGGAGCGCCATGAAGGCATGGTGGCCGCCATTGCCTTCGAGTCCGTCGTCAAGCTGCTGGCGTTTAGTGCCGCCGGCATCTTCACCACCTTTGTCATGTTCGACGGGCCGGTGGACCTTTTTGACTGGGTCAGCCGCTACCCGGAAACCTCCAGGCTGATGCAGCTTGAAGTCCTGCCCGGGGGGTACACCAACTGGCTGACCCTGATCTTTCTTTCCATGATGGCGATCATGTTTCTGCCGCGGCAGTTCCAGGTCCTGGTAGTGGAAAACGTCAACGAGGAGCATGTCAGGAAGGCTGCCTGGCTTTTTCCCCTGTATCTTTTGGCCATCAATATCTTTGTCCTGCCCATTGCCTTTGCCGGCATGCTCATGTTTCCGGAAGGGCATGTTGCGCCTGATATTTTTGTCCTGGCCCTGCCCCTTACCGAGGGCCAGGATA
>JAFDCC010000255.1 GCA_019312985.1 Deltaproteobacteria bacterium | reverse complement strand
CTGGTGAGCAACCCGGCTGCCACTTTTTTTGTCCGGGTTGCCGGGGATTCCATGGTTGGTGCGGGGATCAATGACAACGACATCCTCGTGGTCGACCGCGCCCTCGAACCGGGCAGCGGCAGCATTGTCATCGCCGTGGTGAATGGCGAATTAACGGTAAAGCGGCTGATAAAGACCAAAAGCGCCTGGCGGCTGGCGGCCGAGAACCCTGCCTACCCCGACCTGGAAATCAACGAGGAGATACCGCTGGAGGTATGGGGCGTCGCAACCTTTGTCATCCACAGCCTCTGACATTTCGCCCCTATCGGGCGAATGCCCGTGTCTTGTAAAGCAGAGTTCTCTTGGTATCCTTATACTCCTTGTTGGGGATCAGTTTTCCGCCTTTCGTGATATACCTGGGAACCTCTGAGAATATTTTGGCCTGGACTACTGTTCTCCCCCCCTCTTCATAAATGAGGGCCGGGAAGTTGGAAGTGACAATAGCGTGCTCTTTGGGCAGGGTGAAAAAAATCTGGCTGTGCGAAGTCTCGTACTGGAAAACCCACCTCCCCTCCTGATCCTCATAGCAGTTCTCCTTGTTGTAGAGAATAATCCGGTATTCCAGAATATAATGCTCACCCAGCGGGATGGGGGTATCATACTTTGCGCGGATTCTGTATTGTCCCTTGAAAACACCGTTTTTGTTTCTCATGGGCAGAACGTCATACTGAAGCTTCTTTTTTGAATTTTTCTCCATCACCGAAAGAACCTCCGGCGGTTCTTCAATTGATGAAAGCCCTGAAATCGTCTGGCCGGTGCTGCGGGGCGTGTCTGAATAGATCTCGTATATCACAAGAAATTTTCCCTCTTTGGGCTCCAGCACCTCGATTGTGACATTGGCCCGGGAAACGGAAGCAATGAGGAGCAGTACAAGACAGGTGATGTTCAGAACAAGGGCGCGCATGTTTTTTTTGAATCCCGGATTGCCTGGAAGAAAATTTGCTTTATTATAAATGTGCTACACTGCAACTGAAAAAACAGAGACAATTTTACCGGGTTAGCGTCATTTTGCAAGACCTGGCGGCAATTATTGCTGCAGGGTAGTGCAAATGGATATTTTTCGCAATTTATCCTCCGGTTGGGGCTGTCGGCGATTGTTCTCAGGCAGCCGGATTTCAAAGAGGTGCCACCGGGTTGCAGTTTGCCGCGCGGCTCGGATACAGTAAAAATATGACCGGGGACAAACAGGGCGGCAGGCACCATCCCTATCCCGGTTAACCGTACCTCTCTCATGATTGTGACGCAATGATTCAGCACCCTGCAAAGAAAAAACAGGAACCTTTTTACTGCCTTGTCGACTGCAACAACTTCTACGTTTCGTGCGAACGCCTCTTCCGGCCCGACCTGGCGGGCAGACCGGTGGTGGTGCTCTCCAACAACGACGGCTGCATCATTGCCCGCTCCAACGAGGTGAAAGCCCTCGGCATCTCCATGGGGAGCCCCTATTTCAAGCAGGAAAAACTGCTCCGCCAGCACAACGTTGCGGTCTTCTCCTCCAACTACCCGCTGTACGGCGACATCTCCCAGCGGGTCCTGGACGTCCTCATGGACCTGGAGCCGGATGTTGAGGTCTATTCCATTGACGAGGCTTTCATCAGCCTTCCGTCGACCCGGATACCCGGTGCTCTCGAGGCCCGTGGCCGCTTTCTCAGGGAAACCGTGCAAAAATATACCGGCATCCCGGTTTCCATCGGCTTCGGCCCCACCCGTACACTGGCAAAAATTGCCAACCGGTTCGCCAAGAAATCACCGGCCGCGGCCGGCGTATTCGTCATCAGCGCCGCACCACAGGCCGAAACACTGCTGGCCGGAGTCGATGTCGGGGCGGTCTGGGGCATAGGCCGCCGGCAGGCGGCTCTCCTGAAAAAATACGGCATCGACACCGCCCTCAAGCTGCGGAACTGCGACAACAACTGGCTTCGAAAGCAGTTGACCGTCACCGGCCTGCGGACCGCCATGGAACTGCGGGGGGTGCCCTGTATCTCGCCGGAAAAGGCGGAAGCGGCGCGGCAGTCCGTCTGCACGTCGCGCTCATTCGGGCAGCCGGTCCTTTGCCTCGAAGACCTGCGGGAGGCGGTCGCCTCGTACACCGCACAGGCAGCGGCCAAGCTGCGCCGGGCCAGACTGCGTGCCACGGTTATTGACGTCTTTATCCGAACCAACAGTTTCAGGAAAAAAGATCCGCAGTACTGCAGCAGAAAATCATTGCTGCTGGAGGCCCCCTCCTCCCACACCGGGACGCTGATCAGGGCCGCCCTCGCATCCCTTGCCGCCATCTACCGTCCCGGCTACCGCTATCAAAAGGCCGGTGTTCTGCTGCACAGCCTTGTGCCGGAATGCCATGAGCAGCTGCACCTTTTCCGGGCCCCGGCGCCGCGCTCCGGGCCCCTCATGGAGGCAGTCGATGCCATCAACAGCCGCTGGGGCCGTGAAACCATCCAGCCGGCTGCAGCCGGGCTTGCCAGACAGTGGCGCTTCCGCCAGACGAAAAAATCCCCGTCCTACACCACGCGCTGGTCCGAACTCCCGGTTGCAAAAGCCTCTTCCCCTGAAGGCTTTTCTATGGCATAATAAAAAACGCATGGTTCAAAACACATCATACACGCACCGATAAATAACTTCTGGAGGTCGAGGTGGAGAAAGAAGAATTTGTGGCGGCACGCTCAGTACTGAATAAAACCCAGAAGGAGATGGCACAGCTTCTCGGCGTTTCGGTAAAGGCCGTCTACAGTTATGAGCAGGGGTGGCGCGCCATTCCGACCCATGTGGAGCGGCAGGTCTTCTTTCTCCTCTCCCGCAAGAGAGGAACTACCGGAGTGGCGCGCAAATCCTGCTGGACCGTAAAAAAATGCCCCCCGAAACAGCGCAAAATGTGCCCGGCCTATGAATATAATGCCGGCAAGTTCTGCTGGCTGATCAACGGCACCATCTGCGAGTGCAAGGTCCAGAAGAACTGGAAGGAAAAAATGAAGATCTGCCGCCAGTGTTCCGTCCTGCGCGTATTGCTTCCGGCCGGGGAAACTCCATGACTAAAGGATCGGCCCCGCCCCGCAGGGAAAAACCCGACCCCGCACGGATGGCGGTGCTGCGCGCCCTGCCGCTTGCAGTCAAGGAACAGATTACCGGCGAAGAGGCCCAGGCCTTCCTCTACAACGAGGAACTGCCGGAAAGCCTGCTGGAAAAGCTCGGGGAGTATCTGGAGGATATCGACCGGCCGTAACCCGGCTTCCCGCCACCTCCCGGACGAAACCATTTGCCGCTCCCAGAACACATGCTGCCCGGCTCAGTCCTCCACTTCCTTCTTCCAGAAGCCGATGATGCCGTTTTTGCCAAACGCTACCTCGACCAGTTCCCAACCCATTTCGCCCTCGTCATTCAGGATACCCTGCAGTGTTTCCGCCTGATTGCGCGGTATCTGGTCCAGGGTGCACTCGCCTGCTTCGGAGCAGTAGTATACAAGGGTGCTGAAGGTCTCTGCCGGGTGTTTGGTGATTTTATATTCAAATTTTTTCATGGCCGCCTCATATCGTTGTTTTTTTTACGCTTCCCTGCCCGACCGGGGCAGGGGGTGGCCGCAATCTGCCGATTAACTGCCTGGAGCACAGCTGCTCCATTCATAATTAAACTGTAATTATG
>JAFDCC010000254.1 GCA_019312985.1 Deltaproteobacteria bacterium | reverse complement strand
GGAGAAATATTACGGTTGTTGATGATTACGGTCATCACCCGACCGAAATACGGGCTACCCTCTCCGCCCTGCGTGACGCGTGGCCTGACCGCAGGCTCGTGGTTCTGTTTCAGCCGCATCGTTACTCGCGCACTCGGGCGCTGGCCGATGAATTCTATACGGCATTTAACGAAGCGGATATCCTCTTTGTAACGGAAATTTACGGGGCCAGCGAAACCCCGATTCCCGGGGTCACGGGAGAAACACTCCTGGAGGGCATCCGGCAGCACGGCCACCGGCACACCCTTTTTGAGCCGGATTTTGCCGAAATCCCGGTCCGGGCCGCCGCCGTTCTTGCCCCCGGCGACGTTGTCCTAACCCTGGGAGCAGGGAATATATGGCAGGCCGGTGAAAAAATCCTTGAATTATTGCAGAGCGGCGGCAAATGATCGCAGCACCATAATGAGACGACTCAATTCACATGCAGAGGATCTGGCCCGTTTCTGGACGGGCAGAATCCTGTGGGATTCACCCATGTCGCAATTTTCGACCCTCAGGGTCGGGGGGCCTGCGGAGGCCATTGTTCCGGTGGCGACTGTTGCAGAACTCAGTAGACTCATGGGCTGGCTGCAAAAAAATGAGATCGGCTGGCAGGTGGTTGGCCGAGGCAGCAACATCCTTGTTTCTGACAGCGGCCTTGCCGGGGTCACAATCTTCCTCGAAGGCGAGTTCAGGACCATGGAAAAGGTTGCTGACGCGGGTGAGGGAGCGGGTGAAGAACGTGCCCTGATCCGCGCCGGCGCAGCCTGCCTGCTTCCCGGGCTGGTGGCCTACTGCACCTCACAGGGTCTGTCGGGCCTTGAATTTGCCGTGGGCATCCCTGGAAGCATCGGCGGCGCGATTGTCATGAACGCCGGGGCCTGGGGGTCTGCTATCGGGCCCCTGGTTGAAAGCGTTGCCCTCATGGACGACAGCGGCACGCTATTGACCAGGAAGGGAGAAAGCCTCGAATTTTCCTACCGGCAGGCGGCCCTGCCGCCCCGGACAATCCTTGTGGAGGCGACCCTGTCCCTTCGGCCCGGCGACAGGGATGTGATAAAAAAAACCTGCCGGCAATACCAGGAAAAGCGGCGTGCCACCCAGCCTATCGCGGAACCGAGCATTGGTTCGTTTTTCAAAAACCCGCCGGGCGAATCAGCCGGACGCCTTATAGAAAAAGCAGGCCTCAAAGGGTTTGCCGTCGGTGATGCAAGGGTCTCGGCGCTGCATGCCAATTTTTTTATAAATGAGGGCAGTGCATCTGCCGCCGACATGCTCAACCTCATGCACCATGTCCAGGAAACGGTGTACGGCCGTTTCGGTGTCAGGCTCGAGCCTGAGGTCTGTATCATGGGAGAGAACCAGAGAAAAAAATGAAAATACGCCGCACCTCAAAGCTGAGAATTCGCTCCCTGAAAAAGGGGAAAAAATTGCCGCCCATCTCCGCCCGGCACCGCTCTCTCCTTCTCAGGGGGCTGGTCCTGCTGCTTCTTACCACCGGCTTCGGGTTCGGTGCCAGAGAGCTTTACAATGTACTCTGCGGCTGTAATTTCTTTCAGATAACCTCGGTCATCATCGAGGGCAACCGCATGACAGACAAGGAAGAGATCACCAACCTGAGCAGGATCGACATCCACTCAAATCTGCTTGCCATTGATACGGGCCAGGTCCGCGCCCTGCTGGAAAACCATCCTTGGATCGCCGCAGCGGAAGTCGTCCGTGACTGGCCCAACCGCCTCCTGATCCAGGTAAAGGAGAAAAAACCGGCAGCTCTGCTCAACCGGGAAGCTGAACAGCTCTACCTCGACAGCAGGGGGCGGATCATCGCGGCGGCAGCTCCGGCCCATGAACTCGATTTTCCGGTTATCACGGGACTTGAGAATGCTGCTCTCGATGGTGCGACAACAGAAAGCAGGCCGCAGTGCCTCAATGATGTTTTCGAGTTTCTTCGACTGGCAAACAGGAACAATCCCATTCTGCCCGAACAGAACATCTCTGAAATCCATGTCGGCCCCAGTGACGAACTGACACTCTACCTGCTCGACCGGCCCTTTCCCATTTATCTCGGGTCGGAAGGCAAAATTGCCACACGTTACTACAGGCTGGTCAAAGTTTTAAAGGACCTCTACAGGACAAGGGAGTTTTCCGAGGTCTCGTATATCCGGCTGGATTACCAGAAGGACGCAATTCTGGTCGGCAAGATGAAAACCGGTGCAACGGATCGGGGATAAGCGAATGGAAAAGAAGCAACGGGGAGAACTGATCGTCGGACTTGATGTGGGCACCACAAAAATCTGTGCCGTCATCGGCGAAGTTTTCGAGAACGGGATTGAAATCATCGGTATCGGCACCCATCCATCCATTGGCCTGAAAAAGGGTGTTGTGGTCAATATCGAGTCAACGGTGCACTCGATCCGGATGGCGGTGGAAGAGGCCGAGGAAATGGCGGACTGTGAAATCAATACCGTCTGTGTCGGTATTGCCGGCAGCCATATCAAGGGGTTCAACAGCCCGGGAATAGTCGGCATCAAGAACCGGGAAATACGGCAGGATGACGTCGACCGCGTTATTGACGCCGCCCGGGCGGTAAACCTCTCCCAGAGTCAGCAGATCATCCATGTGCTGCCCCAGGAGTTCATGGTCGATGACCACACCGGCATCCAGGATCCCCTCGGCATGACCGGCGTCCGGCTGGTGACCAACGTCCACATTGTAACCGGTGATACCACTTCGATCCACAATCTGGTGATGTGCTGCAACCGGGCCGGGCTCGAGGTTGCGGACATCGTCCTCGAGTCGCTTGCCTCGGCGAACGCCGTCCTGTCGCGGGAAGAGATGGATCTCGGTGTCGGGCTTCTCGACATTGGCGGCGGCACCTCCGATCTTGCCATCTTTTCCGGCGGCACGATCAAGCACACGTACGAGCTCGGCCTCGGCGGCAACAACCTCACCAACGACCTCTCGGTCGGCCTGCGCACCCCCTTTCAGGAGGCGGAACGGCTTAAAAACCTTTACGGCTCCGCCCTGACCTCCATGATCAACGGTGACACCGTCATAGATGTACCGACAGTCGGTGACAGAAAACCGCGCAAGGTCAAGCAGCGGATCATGGG
>JAFDCC010000253.1 GCA_019312985.1 Deltaproteobacteria bacterium | reverse complement strand
TTACGAGATATCGATCGAGGTTTCGGAAGAGACCCTGCGGAAATACAATCTGTCGTTCGACGACGTAACGCAAGCTGTGAGAAGCAGCTCCATGGATATTCCCGGCGGGTCGGTGAAGACGGCGGGCGGGGAAATCCTGGGCGGCAATTCTTGCAGCACTCACCCCGGAAGGTGATGCGCAGGATGATGAAGTATTATCCCGGATCTACGCCGGGGCAAAGCCGGGGGAGGCAGCCTCCCTGGCGGCAGATGCCATAGTGCGGGAATTTTACCGGGTTCCGCCTGAAGAAATTCAGGAGCTGCGCCGGGCAGGCCTCGATAAAAAAGAGATAAACCTGGTTCTGCTCCTGGCGCATGCAAGTGAAGCCAAGCCAGAAACACTGGTGCGGCAATACCGCAAGAAAAATCGCAGCTGGAGCGAAATTGCCTTCAACCTCGGCCTGGAGCCCCGGGAAACGGGCAGGCTCATCCAGGCCTACCCGGCTGCAGCCAATCCACCCTGAATTCTCTTATCAGGCAGCCTCGGGAGGAGTTGGAACGACGATGCATCCGCGCATGAAGCGAGAACAGAAAACCGTTGCGTGCATGATATCCTTTTACTGCCGGGACCATCACCAGTCTCGGGGAGAACTCTGCCGTGACTGCCGGGAGCTGGCGGAATATGCCCGGTACCGCCTTGAAAAGTGTCCGTTCCAGGAAAACAAGACCACCTGCGGCAACTGCCGCATCCATTGCTACAAGCCCGGTATGAGGGAGAAGATCCGCGCGGTAATGCGCTATGCCGGCCCCCGCATGGTAGGGCGGCACCCCCTGCTTGCCCTTGGCCACATGATTGACGGACTGCGAAAGGAGGCGGGTCCCAGGAAGAAAAGTTAGGGAGCGGTCCGCTGTCGCGGTTGAACCCGACTGGCATCTCTGAAAAGAGTCGGACCTCAACGGTTTTTTTATTCTGCCGGTTTGTGCTCAGATGGCCTTTTCAAACACGCTGTAGCTGTTGCTGCTTTCCGTTTCCTTGCGGATAACCTTGATGAACTGCTCGATGAGGTAGGGATCCCACTGGCCCCAGCTTTTTTCCTTTTCCAGGATTTCAAGAGCCACCGGCTCGCTCATCCCGGCCCGATAGACCCTGTTGCTGGTCATGGCATCCCAGGCGTCGGCAACGGCAACAATCCGGGCGAGGAGAGGGATGTTCTCGCCGTCAAGGCCGTCCGGGTAGCCGTTGCCGTCCCAGCGCTCGTGGTGCGAGCGGGCGATCGACGAGTAGTAGTTCGAAGTTTCCAGCGGCGCCAGGATTTCCGAGGTCAGCAGGGTGTGTTCCTTAATGCGGGCAAATTCGATCTCGTCCAGGTCGCCAGGCTTTTTAAGAATCTCGTCCGGTATGCCGATCTTGCCGAGGTCATGCAGCATGGCTCCCTGGCCGAGGATCCTCATCTCCTCGTCATCAAGGCCGAGCTGCCGGCCCAGGAGCATGGCATACTTGGTTACATTCATGGAATGGCTGGCCGTATCATCGTCCCTGGCCTCCAGCGCTTTTGCCAATGCGAAGAGTATTCCCATAATTTGTTAGGATTTCAGACCTGCTTTATTGCGTCATGCGATTCCATAATCAAATGGCACTATACAATATGTTGTGATCCTGTTTGTGAAAATACACATTATATAGCATACAAAATTTCCGGGTGGCAACAGAAAAATACGAAAAAACAAAAAAAATTAAGCACTCAATAGTCCGGAAAGGAGGACAGGAGAAGGTTGCACCGTTTCCTGCCTGCCGCCGGAGTCCGCCGGTTGTAAAAAAACTACTGTTTTCAAGGCAGCCCCTCAATTGAGCAACTCGCCGGCGCACTCGCCGGCGCGGCTGTCGCGAACCCCTGAGAGGAGTTCGATAAGCTCTATGCCGTCAACCAGAGTGATCGGCCGTTCGACCGCATAGTGCCGGGCCTCACTGGTAAAAATCCCGGTGGTCAGCAGGAATGCGCCGCTGGCCTGCCGGGCGTGCATGAGGGTGAGGAGTTTTTTCACCTCCCGCTTGCGAAGCTTGCTGTTCTGCCAGTAGCGGCAATGAACGAGGTAAAGGTTGGCGCCTTTGCGCAGAACGATATCCACGGCAGGATCATTCCGGTAGATGGTGCCCTCCATAACAGTGTACCCTTTTTCCCGGTATGCTTCCGCGGCCAGGTCCCTGAACTGCGACCAGGAAAGTGCCTGCAGCGCCTCGATCTCTCCTTTGAGGGCATGCAGCTTTTTCCTCCTGCCGGACCGGAGCAGAGAGAAGCCAAGGGGTGCCAGGAACGCCAGGGCCACAACCGGGGCCAGGGCGGGTCCCAGCGACATATCCACCTCGGAGACAAGGCTTGACTGGGACTGCAAGGCGGGCAGGGTAAACTTCAGCATGACATAAAACACGGCTGCGAGGGAAACGCTGACCCACCAGGGAACCTGGGCCAGAAACTCAATAAAACTAAGGTTTTTTTTCATGGTTTTTCACGCCGGATGCAGTTGGAGCATTCACGGCAAAATATAAAGGCGCGGCTGCGCCTGCTGTTTATACCACATTGTGGCATTATAATGAATTAGTATAGCACGGAGCAATTACCATGAACAATAAAAAAATCGTTGCCCGGAAAAAAATGCTTTACTGCTGCTGCAACACCATGAGAGGCAGGCCCGGAATGCGGGAACTGTATCGCCGGCATCCGCCGCCCTGCGGCCTTCAGCTGCAGGCCAGGATGTCTTCCAGAACCTGCCGCGGGATCATGACCCCGTAGTCCCGAGCCAGAATTTCCCTGATTTTCCCGGCGGTTTCGGGCCTGGGCCGCATCTGCCTGATAAACTCGGAGATATCCTCGGCAGCAGCCCACGGGTAGATGATCCAGCGCCACTTCACCATACGGCAGGCGCAGTAATCGGGCATAAAAGCTGAGGTCTTCTTGTAGTGCATGACAGCGGTCCTGACCTCGGCCGGGCCAATGTTCTCCAGGTGCTTGGCCGCCACCGCAAAGGTGTCGCCCGTGTCACAGACATCATCGACCAGGAGGACCCTGCTGCCCGTCACGCCCTGTCCCAGGGGGTAGCGCACGACGGCCCTTTTTTTCTTCTGCGTCCCGGCGTAGTGCTCAATTTTGAAGGAGGTCAGGTTCATGATGTGCATGAAATCCGAAACGATCCGCGCCGGCATATAGCCTCCCCGGCCGATGGCGACGATAATATCGGGCCGGTAGCCGGAAGCATGAACCCTGCGGACCAGTTTGCGTAAAAAGAAATAAAAACGGGACCAGGTTATGTATTCACACCTGGTTTTTTCTGTCATGGCCTGGTAGCACCTTCCACGAGCTGCTCCCGAAACGGTAT
>JAFDCC010000252.1 GCA_019312985.1 Deltaproteobacteria bacterium | reverse complement strand
CCGCAACGCCGGCCTGAAGGTGCCCGAGTGGGACATGGCCGCCCAGGAGGACATGAAGGCCCCGGGGCGGATCCTGGGGCAGTTCGGCCTTCCCCTCGTCATCAAGCCGTCGAGCCAGGGCTCAAGCCTCGGCATGTCCATTGCCCGCTCCGAGGACGATATCGTTTCCGGGCTGAAGAAGGCCTTTGCCATAGATACGCAGGTCATGGTGGAGGAGTTCATTGCCGGCCGGGAGATTACCGGCGGCGTCATCGGCAACCGGGACCTGACCCCTTTTCCCCTGGTTGAGATCATCCCCGGCGAGGAATACGATTTTTTCGACTACGAGGCGAAGTACAAGGCCGGCGCCTCGAAAGAGGTGTGCCCGGCGGACCTGGAGGAATCGATTACGACCCGGGCCCAGCACTGCGCCGTTACCGCGCACCGCGCCCTGCAGCTGCGCGGCTACAGCCGCACCGACATGATCGTCAATGGCGACGACATCTACGTCCTCGAGACAAATACCATTCCGGGCATGACCCCGACCAGCCTGCTGCCCCAGGGGGCGGCCGCCGCCGGCCTTGATTTCCCGGCGCTTCTCGACCGTCTCATCGACCTGGCGCTGGAGTAGTTTCGCGGCAATAAGCGAAAGAGCCCCTTAAAACCTCTTTTCAAAATAGGGTTCCAGGACCTCCGGCAGGTAGATGGTGCCGTCATCCCGCTGGAAATTCTCCAGGATGGCGGCCAGGGTGCGGCCGACGGCAAGGCCGCTGCCGTTGAGGGTGTGGACAAGGCGGCTTTTTTTGCTGTCCCGCGGCCGGTAGCGCACGCCCCCCCTCCTTGCCTGAAAATCGCCGAAGTTGCTGCAGGAGGAGATCTCGCGGTACTTGTTCTGGGCCGGCATCCAGACCTCGATGTCATAAGTCTTTGTGGCGGAAAATCCCAGGTCGCCGCTGCAGAGCGTCACCACCCGGTAGGGAAGCTTCAGCAGCTGCAGGACCTCCTCGGCATCGGCCAGGAGGGACTCGAGTTCAGCGCCGGAATCCTCCGGCCGGCTGAACTTGACGAGCTCGACCTTGTCAAACTGGTGCTGGCGGATAAGCCCCCTGGTGTCCTTGCCGTACGACCCGGCCTCGGACCGGAAACACGGAGTGTATGAGCAGTACTTCACCGGCAGTTCTTTTTCCGCCAGGGTCTCGTCCCGGTGAATGTTGGTCACCGGCACCTCGGCCGTGGGGATAAGGTAGAGATCCCAGCCCTTTATCCGGAAGAGGTCCTCCTCGAATTTCGGCAGCTGCCCCGTAGCGGTCATGGAGGTCGAGTTGACCATAAAAGGCGGCAGGACCTCCTCATAACCGTGCTTCTGGGTATGGAGGTCGAGCATGAAGTTTATCAGGGACCTTTCCAGGCGGGAGCCTAGCCCCTTCAAGAGGGCGAAGCGGGCGCCGGAGAGCTTGGCGGCCCGTTCAAAGTCAAGGATACCGAGGTTCTCACCGATCTCCCAGTGCGATTTCGGCTCAAAGGCAAACTGCGGGACGTCGCCCCATTTCTTCACCTCGACGTTGTCATCCTCGTCCTTACCGGCCGGGACCGAATCGTCGCACAGGTTGGGGATCCCCATGACTATATCCTGCAGGTTTTCCTCGACCCCGGCGAGCGTATTTTCCAGCTCCTTGATGCGCTCCCCGGCCCCCCGCATCTCGAGGATCAGGGCTTCGGCGTCCTGCTTCTGTTTTTTTAGTTCTGCGATTTCTGCCGAGACCGTCTTGCGGTTGTTGCGCAACCTCTCGAGCTCGCCCAGCAGTTCGCGCCGCTCCAGGTCGACTTTCTCGAAGTCCTCTATCCTGGAATCCTCTATGCCGCGCCGTTCTGTCTTTTTCCTGACAAGCTCCAGGTTCTCCCTGATAAATCGTAGCTCAAGCATAATTCCCTGCCCCTGCTATATTCAATTATTCTGTATCGCTAAAGGGTGTTACCGTTCAACCCCCTACTTTTAGTGAAACCGGTTCCTGCTGTCAATCGGTAAATCGGGGAACGTTTCGCTTTTGGCCGGGAATTGCCCCTGGAGCCGGGGGAGGACAAAACCGGACCGGCAGGCGGGAAACCATCCCGGCAAGCCGGTACCACCCCTTTTCACGGGATGGACGGTCATTTTCGCATGCGGCACGGACGAATATCTGGTACATACAGCGGCAGGTTTTCTGCAATGCAAAGGGAAGAGACAAACAAACCATCATGGAAGTAAACAGCAACCTCCTTGTCTTTCTGTCAGAGTTGCGCAAGTCGGTCCGGCTGCTCGGCGCAGCGGTCATTCTCGGCACTGCAGCCCTTTATGTCCTTTCCGCCACGGTCCTGACCGGACTGCAGAACCACCTTGACCAGTCGCTTGCCTTTTTCGCCGTGTCAGAGCCCTTTCTCGCCCACGTCAAGCTTTCCTTCTTCGTCACCCTTTTCGTCCTCATGCCCGGCATCCTCTACTGTCTCTGGATGGCCCTCGGCAAACCCTTCAAACTGGAGAAATCGACCCTCGCCTGGTTTGTCTTCTTCACCACCATCCTCTTTTACCTCGGGGCCGGTTTCTGCTACTTCATCACCCTCCCCTACGGGGTCAAGTTCCTTCTCGGCTTCCAGTCGACCCAGCTCAAACCGGTGATCTCCATCAGCAAATTCGTCAACTTCGTCACCATCTTCATTCTCGCCTTCGGCGCCATCTTCCAACTCCCCATTTTCATGGTTTTTGCGGCGCGGGTGGGAGTCTGTTCACGGCAAAGCTTTGAAAAACACCGGCGCTACGCCGTACTCATCATCAGCATCATGGCGGCCCTCCTGACCCCGACCCCGGACATCGTCAACATGCTGCTTATGGGCGGCCCCCTCTACCTGCTGTACGAGATCGGCATCCTGGTGATCCGGTCCCTGAAGATATGACCGGCGGGCCGCATCCGCTCCCTACTCCAGCTCGGCTACCGCAAAACCCTCTTCCAGCAGAAGCGCCGCCGTCACCCCGACTACCGGCCCGAGGCCGCACGACGGGCTTCTCGCCTTCAGCAGGACCCGCGCAACCTTCTGCTGCCGGGCGATCTGAAGGGACTGCCGGGCCCCCTCGATGAACTGCGGTGTGACGTCGATTCCTCCCCGGGTAACCACCCGGGCCCGCCCTGCCAGGACGGCATGGCCGTCGCCCCCGACAAGGTCCGCCGCCGGCCGCGGGGTG
>JAFDCC010000251.1 GCA_019312985.1 Deltaproteobacteria bacterium | reverse complement strand
GTGAAAATTGTCAATAATGTTGTCATCGGCAGGGACAAAACCCTGCCGGACCTCAAAGAAGAGGGTTACGATGCTGTTTTTGTCGCCATCGGGGCCCATTCCAGCCGTAAACTCGGGATTGAGGGTGAGGAACTGCAGGGGGTCATGCACGGGGTCGATTACTTGCGGCGGGTAAACGTGGGGGAAGCCCTCGGACTTGGCCGTAATGTCGTCGTGGTCGGCGGCGGCAACGTTGCCATAGATGTCGCCCGGACAGCCCTGCGGACCGGCTCTGACAAGGTGTTTATTCTCTACCGCCGGACAAAAAAGGAAATGCCGGCCTCCCAGGCAGAGATTCATCACCTGGAAGAGGAGGGGGTGAAGATAGAGTTTCTTGCGGCGCCGGTCAAGATCCACGGCGAAAACGGCAAACTGACCAAGGTGGAATGCATCCGCATGGAGCTGGGCGAGTGCGATGCATCCGGCCGCTGCCGCCCCGTGCCGATCACGGATTCCAATTTCATGATCGAGGCGGAGTCGATCATTCCGGCCATCAGCCAGGATGTCGACCACATGGAGGATCCTGGGGCAAAATTGGCGCTTTCACGCTGGAACACCTTTGAGGTGGACGAGGTGACCATGCAGACCTCCGAGGAGTGGGTCTTTGCCGGCGGTGATGCCGTTCTCGGGCCGCAGACCGCTGCCAAGGCGGCCTACCAGGGGAAGGAAGCGGCAGAGTCGATCATTCGTTTTCTCGAGGGCAGGGACCTGAAAGAGGGAAGGGTTCCGGCAGAAGAGGAAACAAAGGGGTAGTTATTTCTGCAGTCAGGGACAAGGCCGGGCCTGGATGGGCCCGGTCTTTTTCCCTCATCGGTCGCTGCAGCCGCAGCTTTCATTTTTGGCCCGGCAACCCTGACAAACGATACCATCCCCGTCTGCCTCCCAGGCGGACTTTCCAGGCAACTTTTTTCTGGCGCAGCGCTGACAGGAAAGAACATTCGCCGCTTGCCGTTCCTGTTCCGTTTCTTCCGGTCCCGGCGCTTCTTGAAAAGCCTGCCGATTTAAGGGGTTTTCCCAGAGATATAATTATTTATAGGCTCCTAACTTTTTCTATTGAATTGTTTTTTTTATACGGCTATCTATAACAATACAGTGTTGTTACAGAACGGCGAGTACCGGGTCGGTATCATCCCCATATTTGCTGCTGTTGCCGGGGTGGAGCCTGCTGCTCTCTGGCTGCGGTTGATTCCGTGCCTGCAGTTGAAATTAAAGAATGGGGGCTGGCAGTATTTTTTTTAGATTGCACCCGGGAAAAGATGGACATTTATCAGGCTATGAATTATTTCATATATATAATCCAAAAAACTGGAGGGAAGTAATGCAAAAGGGCTCTGCTCTAAAGGAAAGGCGAAGGCACCTGCGCTCCCCTGTTTCCTCGGGGGTTGTGGCGGTCCTCATTTCCTCGGCGCCGGAAATTATAGGGTCGGTGCGCGATATTTCCATCGGCGGGGCAAAAATCACCTATCATAATCTGCAGAACAGTGAGATTGACTACACCGGCCTCAAGGTCGATTTCATCTCCGACGACCGGCTGGTTGAAGCGATTCCCTGCAGCAATGCCTGGGATAAGGCTGTTGAAGAGGATGGCTTTGTTGCGGCCGGTGATCTGCGGCAGTGCGGGATTCAGTTCGGCGGCCTGAACCCGAACCAGCTCTACCTCCTGCAAAGTTTCATCAGCCGGTGCGCTGAAAGGGACGAAGTTCCTTCGAGCTCGCAGTAACAGGACCCGGTCAATCTCTTCATCAACCCGGTTTTTTTGCCCCTTTTTTATCAACGATTACGGCGTCACCGGCCCGTGCCCCAAGCCTGACGGCACCACTCCCCTCCCGAACGCTGATCTCGAGAACCCCGCGGCTTCCAACTATTGCCAGCAGGTCACCCTCCTTTCTGGCCCCGTAGCTCGCGGCAATGCCATGGATAACCCTGCCGTTCACCGTTATTTTGATCTCCGCTTCGCGGCCGCTGCAGAAGGAGGCCAGAAGCGCAGTCGGTATATTGGTCTGCAGGTTGCCGAAATGGTCCTGGCCTGTTACTTCGCCGGTTATCGTCGCCTGAACGGGGTCATGGACCGGTGCCGCCGAAGCCGGTTTTTGCAGGGCCTGGCACGGAACGGCAGGGCCTGTTTCGTCCGGGACCATACCGGCAGCCAGCCGGGCTGCAACCGGCGCCAGGATGTCCCGGCCGTGGAAGGTAAAACTTACCGGCTGCAGGTAAAGGTCCGGACAGCAGACTTCGTAAGCCGCCTGAAAAAGCTCCGGCACCAGGAATTCCCCGAATACGCCGTTGTCAGGGCCGAGAAAGAGGTGGCCGTCTGCCTGCAGCAGGACAAGCCTGCGGCCGCTGCCAACCCCCGGATCCACGACCACCAGGTGAATTGTCCCTGCTGGGAAAAAAGCGTATGCCGCCTTGACTAGCAATGCGGCCTGCCGGACATTGTGCCTGGCAATGCCATGGCTCAGGTCAACGATTGTTGCGCGCGGCGCCCGGGCAAGAATAACCCCCTTCATGACCCCGACATACTCGTCTTCCAGCCCGAAATCCGTGGTGAGTGTAATTATCCTCGG
>JAFDCC010000250.1 GCA_019312985.1 Deltaproteobacteria bacterium | reverse complement strand
CTCATAGCGGAGTGAAACGGTGACATCAACGGTGCGGACCCCTTCGGGAAGGAATATCTCAAAGCTTTCCGCCCTGGTTTCCAGGGGCTGCAGCGAGGTGTCCCGTATATACTGGGTCTTCACCTGGGCACCGTACAGCATCTTGTTGGTTCTGCAGTCCGTTGCCTGGGGATGGTAATGCTTCTCCATATTGTAGACTTCCTTGCCCTCTGCCGTCTTTGCGGTCACTTCCAGGACCACCCGGTTGTGGGAAGGTCAGCCGTCCGGAATCCGATGCCCGGCACTCTGGTTAATCCTGGTGTTCACAACCACCAACGGTTTGTGCTCCTTCGACTGCCGCAGCCAGTCATAGCCGACGGTATCGATATCGAGCGATATGGAATCCTGGAGAAGCTTCTTTGTGGCTTCCATGTCATTCCAGTTCGGGGCAAAAAGGTGGTCGGCAAGACCGTCAACCTTTTGCATATGGCACTCCTGGCACTGTTTCTGGCCGCCCTTTGACAGGTAGTTATGCTGGTAACTGCCGTAAAGGGTGGCGCACTGGACAGGATTTTCAAACTCCAGATTCGGCCCCTGTCCGTGACACTGGCCGCACATGATGGCATGATCCATGATGGAGCTTTTCTTCACTTTCTTGAATACTTTATCATCGTGGGCGGCAATTTCTTTCGAGCCGTACAGCACGCCTGCTTCAGGGTGTCCCTCCGAGCGTTTATGGATTATCGCCTTGGTGTTATGGCATGTTATGCATGTTATCCTGAGCTTGCTTATCCTGGTTTTATCCTGTGCTATCAGGGCTTTGGCGTAGTCCTTTGCAAATGCGTCGTCTGCAAAAAGCACGGCCTGCGGCAGATGACATTTGAAACACGGGAATGTATCCAGGGTCGCCTGCGCCGGATCATCCGGGGAAAACGGCGTCTTTCCTTGCATTGCCAGGGGTGTCATAAACAAACCGCCCAGCACCCCCATGAGGGAACGGGCGTGATGTGAATTTTCCCATTGGGCGTATATCTCGGCATGGCATTCTTTGCAGCTGCCCGAGTCAAACATGGATGCAAGTTCCTCGATGGTTTTGGCTTTTTCTCCAAATGCAGAAACTGGAAGCAAGACCAGAAAGGCAACAAGAACTGGCCTGAAAAACTTCATACGCAACCTCCTTTTCCAGGAATCTTTAGCGAACAATGATTTTCATGCAGCAGCATACCGGCCTTTATCCCCCAAAAGCCTCTTGGACTTCTGGAATAAAACCAGGCGGATGTCACTGCCTGCTCGAACTGTCTCCCGGCTGTAAGGCCTCCTGGACAATGGCACGTCCCAGGAGGCCCCACCAGGGCATTTTCAGCTGAACCCCTTTCATGGCAGTCGTTTCCCGGCAGGAACCTGTTTTGGTGATTAATAGAATAATATAGCATGTGAGCGTTCGATAAACAAGTGCCACAATGTGTTAGGAATGCCGTTTAGTGCAAGGCCATCATGTTTCTCGGGTCAAGCAGGGACCCGGGCCCGTTCCCGCTTGCCGTGACCCGGTCTGTAGTGCGCCTGATCCGGAAACGGCTGCCATCGAAACACTTTGCACTGATCCGGTAAAATACACCGGCCGTTAACCCCGCAACGTGCTCGCCGCCCGAAGAGGCGCCACAAGGATTTTAGCACTTGTTTTTCAGGTATTTCCCCAATGGTTTTATCGACAATTTAGATGTATTATAACAGGTTGTGATAATTTCCAGGTGCACTATATAAAGCCTCTGCATCTAAAGGAATCAGAAAAACATAAGGGTTAGACCATGCGTCTCTTTCGATTCTTCTGTATCGGTGTCACTGTCTCGACAATATCACTTGCCGTACTTTTCAGTCCCGGGCTTGGAGAGGAGAATAAGGCAGCACCCCCGAAATCAAAGCGACCGCCGCTGCTGGTAACCACCATCATGGTCGAGAAAGGAAGTATCCAGGCAATGGCCGAATTCGTCGGCACCACGTATTTTGCCCGGGTCTCCGAGGTGGCGGCTGATATTGAGGGACTCGTCACAAGGATCAATTTCGCCGAAGGCGATGCGGTCAAGAAAGGGGACCAGTTGGTCCAGCTTGATTCACAGCTGCTTGAGGCCGAAATTGCGGCGGCCCGGGCCGTATCCGAGCAGAATCTCGTCGACCTTGAAAATGCCCAGCGCGATTTTGCCCGGATAGACTCCCTCTACCGGCAGGGCTCTGTCTCGGAAACCGACCATGACTCCTACCGCGCCAAACAACTGCGCCTGGAAAAGCACGCCGCAGTCCTGGAGGCCAACCTGGCAAGGCTCCTCATTGCCAAGGCCAAGAAAAGCATTGCCGCACCATTTGACGGAACCGTTCTGCAACAGTCGGCTGAAAAAGGCGAGTGGGTTGCCAAGGGCGGAAGGGTGGCAGTCATTGCAGACGATTCCGCCATTGACGTCCTGGTCGATGTGCCGATCGGAATCCTGGACAACATGGAAAAGGGCAGAGAGGTCCGCATCAGGATAAACGGGAGGGATTTTGCCGGGCGCTATACCGCCTTTATTGCCAGAGGGGATATCGCGACACGGACCTTTACCTCCAAGTTCAGGCTGGAAAATAGCGCCGGCGTGGTCGGGGGACTCGAGGCCCTGGTGTCACTGCCCAAGGGCGGCGAGACAAAGGGGCTGCTGGTGCCGCGGGATGCGGTTGTTGACCGGTACGGAAAAACCATGGTTTTCAGGGTGGTTGACAGCAAGGCGGTCATGGTGCCGGTCGAGGTTACCGGTTATGTAGGGCTGCAGGCAGTCGTCAGCGGCAGCGGCCTTGCAGAGGGACAGGAAATAGTGGTCAAGGGCTGCAAAAGGGTGGAAGACGGCATGGCCCTGCAGTTCAGGAAATAAAACTCCATGGATATCATCAGGTATTCCATCGAAAAACCGGTCACTGTCATCTCGGTGATCATCATCGTCCTGCTGTTCGGCCTGATCAGCTTAAAGCGCCTCCCTTTCCAGCTGAGTCCCACGGTCATAGAGCCGGAGATCAAGGTCACCACCACCTGGCGCGGCGCCACCCCGTACGAAATTGAACGCGAGATAATCGAAGAGCAGGAGAACACCCTGAAGGGTCTGCCCAACCTGGAGGAGATGGAAAGCGAGTCCCAGAACAGCATGGGGACGGTGACCCTGCGTTTCAAGGTGGGCACCGGCGTTGAGGAGGCCCTGACCCGGGTGGCAAACAAGCTGAACGAAGTGCCCTCCTACCCCAATGACGTCGACAAGCCCGTGGTCAATGCCAGCGGCGCTTCCACTTCACCCGTTGTCTGGGTCATTCTCAAGACCATTGAGGGCAATCCCCGGCATGTCGAGACCTACCGCACATTTTTTGAAAACGAGATCCGGCAGCACCTTGAACGGGTTAAGGGCGTTGCCGACCTTTTTCTCGGGGCCGGCACCAGGGAAGAAATGCATGTCACCGTGCGCCCGGACCGCATGGCGGCCCTCGGCTTGACGGTCTACGACCTGATAGGCGCCCTGCAGAAGGAAAATGTCAACACCTCTGCCGGCACCCTCGATGTCGGCCGCCAGAAGTTCCGGATCAGGACCAAGGCCGAATTCAACTCGGTGGAGGATATTCGCAGCGTTGTTCTCCGGTCCGATGGCCAGAAACGCATCCTGCTGAAGGATGTCGCCGATGTCGGCTTCGGCTACGCCAAGAGGAACGGCGTGGTGCTGCACAACGGCACCGGCGGCATGGCTGTCGGCATCCGGCCTGAACCCGGAACCAACATCCTGGAGATGACGGACCGGCTGGAAGAGACGGTCAAGTGGCTAAACGAAACCAAGCTCAAACCAAACAAACTCTATTTTCACTGGCTCTATGACCAGCGTTTTTACATCGGCGGGGCCATTGACCTTATCAAGCAGAACATCGTCTTCGGCGGCCTGCTGGCCATTGCCGTGCTCCTGCTTTTCCTGCGGAGCCTCCGGGCCACTGCCGTCGTCGGCCTGGCGATCCCCATAAGCATTATCGGCACATTCACCCTGCTTGACCTCATGGGGCGCAACCTCAATGTCATCAGCCTCGCCGGTATCGCCTTTGCAGTTGGCATGCTCGTCGATAACGCCATCGTGGTCATTGAAAATATCGACCGGCACCGCAAGATGGACAAGTCGCCCTTCGCCGCCTCCCTGGAGGGAACCCGGGAGGTCTGGGGCGCCGTTTTTGCCTCGACGGTGACCACGGTTGCCGTCTTTCTCCCCATTGTCTTTATCCAGGAGGAGGCAGGCCAGCTGTTCCGCGATATTGCCATTGCTGTGGTGACCGCGGTGTCTCTGAGCCTCTTTGTATCGGTTTCGGTCATTCCCATGTTCGCCACCAAGTTTTTCAGCGCCTGGGCTGCGACAGAAAACAAACGGAAAAGCATTCTCGTCAGTTCCGGTACCTGGCTCGCCGACCAGATCATGCACCTGGTTGCCCTGGCGATCCGCAACTGGAAAACACGGCTGACCACCATCGGTTTCCTGACCGGGCTGGCATTTTTCTGCGTCTGGGCCCTGCTCCCGAAGATGGAATACCTGCCCCAGGGAAACCGTAATTTCGTGCTCAGCATCCTGGTACCGCCGCCCGGCCTGTCCGACGACGAACTCCTGGAGATCGGCAACCACTTCACCGAGATCGCCAGGCCCCATATGGGAAAAGACGTCAACGGTTTACCGGGAATTGCAGACATGTTCTACATCGGCCGCGAGGGATTCAACATCGTCGGTGCCCTGAGCACTCACTGGGACCGGGCCGGCGAATTGCGCCCCCTGTTCAACCGGATGATCTACTCCATTCCGGGAATGTACGGTGTCAGCCTGCAGCCGGGCATTTTTTCACGGCGCATCGGTACGGGCCGAAGCGTCGAACTTGACATTAGCGGCGATGACCTGGAGCTGATCGTTGCGGCTGCCACCGAATTGTTTGAAAGGATCCGCGACACCATCGACGGTATCCAGGTACGGCCGGTCCCCTCCATTGAGCTGACCTACCCGGAGGCGCAGATCATCCCCGACCGGGAACGCTTGAGGGCCAACAGCATGACCTCCCGGGAATTGGGTGTCGCCCTCGACGTCCTGCTGGACGGCACCTATGTAGGGGATTTCAAGCAGGAGGGCAAAAAGAAGATCGACCTGATCATCAAGTCTGCCGACGCCAACATCCATACCCCGGAGGATCTCCACCAGTCCCTGCTGTCGACCCCGAACGGGCAGATGGTGCCGGTCTCGAGCCTTGCCCGGCTGGAACATTCCGCCGGCATGACCCAGATACGCCACCTTGAGCGCAAGAGAACCGTCACCCTGCAGATTACACCGCCGGGTGATATGGCTTTGCAGGAGGCCCTGGAGATCATAGAGCAGGAAGTCATTCCGGCCGTCCGGGCCGAGGGCTTCTTCAAAGAGGTGGAGGTCAGGATCAGCGGCGCCGCCGACAAACTCATCGAAACCCGCAACGTCCTGCAGTGGAACTTCGTGCTGGCCGCCCTTATTGCCTACCTTCTGATGGCATCCCTTTTCAGCAATTTCATTTATCCGCTGATAATAATGCTGACAATTCCACTGGCAGGCGCCGGCGGCTTCATCGGCCTGAAGCTCCTCAATATCTTCCTCGTGCCGCAGCCCATGGATGTCCTTACCATGCTCGGCTTTGTCATCCTCATCGGCGTCGTGGTCAACAACGCCATCCTCATCGTCCATCAGGCGCTTAACAACTTTCACTCCCGGAACATGAACTACAGGGACGCAGTCCTCGATTCGACCCGGAGCCGCCTGCGGCCCATCTACATGAGCGCCGCCACCAGCATTTTCGGCATGCTGCCCCTGGTCCTGGTCCACGGGGCGGGCTCCGAGATGTACCGGGGGCTTGGCAGTGTCCTCCTGGGTGGGCTGGCGGTTTCTACCGTGTGCACCGTTTTTGTCATCCCTGCCATTCTGATGTTTGTCATCCCGATGGAAAGGCGGCGTGAGGGCATACCGGGAAATGCCCGATAACATGCAGCAGCAGTTTCCCTTTAAGACAAGGACTGAAAAGCTGCTCGGTTCCCTCGGCCTGCAGGTAATACGCTTCCGTATTCCAATCCTGCTGCTCCTTGTTCTCGGCGTCGTGTATTTAAGCTTTCACATTCCCCGCCTCAGTATCGCCACCAGTCTGGAAAGTTCCTTCCGGGAACAGAACCGGGCTATCAGGGACTACCAGGAATTCCGTGACCTCTTCGGTCGGGACGACAAAATTGTCATCCTCATCAATTCGGAAGACATCTTCAGCGTCCCTTTTCTTGCGAGGCTGAAACAGTTTCACCAGGATTTGGAAAACACCCTGCCCCTGCTGAGTGAAGTGGACTCACTCATTAACGCCAGGTATATCGGGGCTGCCGAGGGCACCCTGCAGGTGAAGGAGTTTATGGCAGGCCTGCCGCAAACACGGGAACAGGCAGAGGAGTTGCGACAAAGGGCCCTTGCCTATCCCCTCTATCGGAATGCCTATATCTCGCGCAACGGTGACGCCATGATCATGGTCATCAAGACCCAGGCTGTCTCGGCCCTGACCGCGGACGGCAAGGAGATAAAAAACCGCGGCCGCGGCATCGGCAAAAAGGGACCCCACCCCGGCGGCCAGGCCCTCAATTCCATCTCCCAGATTGAAAACATCGCTATACTCGGCATCATAGAAACGGTGGTGAAACAGTATGACGCTGAGAACTTCCGGATTGTTTTCAGCGGTACCCCCGCCTACCAGTACCATGTGGAGCCTGAGATCAGAAAAAGCATGCTCACCATGTCCATCATGGTCCTGCTGCTCACCTTTTTCTTCATGGCAATCCTCTTCCGGAGGGTCTCGGGAATCTTTCTGCCGCAGTTCGTTGTCCTGATGTCACTCGGGGCGACCCTGGGTATCATGGCCCTTGCCGGGGTGCCCTTTACCCTGACCTCCTCGATGCTGCCCTCCATTCTTCTCTCGGTCGGCCTCACTGCACCTATCCATTTCATGGTGGTTTTCTTCAAGTACCAGAAAAAAGTGGGCCGGCTCCGGGCAATCATCCGCACCCTGAAACATTCCGGTCTGCCCATCATCATGACAAGCCTGACCACCATTGCCGGCCTGCTCGCCTTTTCCTTTACCGACATTGCGCCGGTGGCCCACCTGGGAATATTTACCGCAGCCGGCATTGGCCTGTGCCTGCTGCTGACCCTGGTCTTTCTGCCGGCAATGATTGCCGTTTTGAAAATCCTTCCCGGCCGGGAGCGGGAACACCTCTACGAAAAATCGGCCTACAACCGGGTTCTCATCTGGATGGGACGGACCGGCATCCGGCATGCACATGATATCTACATCCTCTCCTTTATTCTCTTTATCAGCATCCTGCCCGGTTTTTTCAAGTTCAACTTTTCCCACAACATGCTGCACTACTTCGCGGAAGAGGATCCCTTCATCGAGCAGACGAGGCTCATCGAGGATGAAACCAGCGGCTTCAGGGCCCTGGAGGTGATAATCGACACCGACACAGAAAACGGCATCCTGAACCGAACCTTCCTGACAAAGCTTCAGGAGCTGCAGGATTTTGCCCTGGAACAGAACACCGTTTCCGGCCGGCCCTATACCGGCAAGATCACCTCGGTCCTGGACCTTGCCAAGAGAACCAACCAATCCTGGCACAACGATGATCCCGCCCATTACACCATCCCGCAGGAAGACTATCTCGTTGCGCGCCAGCTCTCCGAGTTCAGGCAGACCGATCCCGGCTACCTGGAAAAATTTGTCGATTCAGACTTCAGCCTCGCCCGTTTTACCGCCATGATGTACTGGGAGGATGCCGCCATGGATGTCGATTTTGTCAAGCGGCTCCAGGATTATGCCACCGGTCTCTTCGGCGCGGCGGCCAAAGTTGTCGTCACCGGCACGGTGTCCATCGGCTCGCGGGTGATAGATTCCATGATGAGCAACCTCGCCACCGGCTACCTGTCAGCCTTTTTCATTATCGCCTTTTTCATGATAGTCGCTCTTGGTGACATAAAGCTCGGGCTGGTGGCCATGATACCGAACCTTTACCCCATTGCCGCCGGGCTTGGGCTCATGGGGCTCATGGATATCCCGCTCAACACCTACAACCTCATCGGCGGCAGCATTGTCATCGGGGTGGCGGTGGACGACACGATCCACTTCTTTCACAACTTCCGCATCTACTACCAGAAAAGCGGGGATGTGGAAACCGCGGTGGTCGAGACCCTGCGTTCAGCCGGCAGGGCCCTGATAACAACAACGCTGATCCTCGTCAGCTGTTTCTGGCTCCGACTCTTCAGTTCGCTCAAGGTCATCAGCGACTTTGGCCTGGTCGTCGGATTCTCCCTGCTGGTTGCCTTTCTGGCAGACGTCATGCTGGCCCCTGCCCTGCTTAACTACATGTACGGCCGCCCAGACCCCGAGCAGGAAAAACAGTCCACCTCTGCCGCGCGACAGGAAACCGCATGAAAAGACTGCCGCCCAAACTGCGAGACGGATTGATTTTCCTGGGGCTGCTCATCACTGTTCCCTGTTTCATTTATTACATCTCCATGAATTTCGGCGACCAGCGTGTTCATATCGAAAAGAAGCAGTGGAACCCGGCCGAGGCAGCCGACGAGGGCATAGACCCGCAACTGCTGAAAGAGGCGGCGGACTACATTGAAACCAGGCTGCCGATGGCGCGCGGCATGGTCATTATCAAAAACGGCAGGACCGTTCATGAAAAATACTACTGGAAGGGAGGCCCGCAGGAAAAGGAGTATCTCCATTCACTTAATGGCCCCATCCTCCATGCCCTGGTCGGTATTGCCATTGACAGAAAGCTGCTGACCGGACCGGACCAGTCCCTGGAGGATTTTTTCCCCGATTACTTCAGGCCCGGCCCGGGACAGGACGGCGTTTCCCCAACGATTGCAGACCTGCTCCAGGTGAAAGCCCCGCTCCTCTGGGGGGAAAAGACGGCCGAGTACTGGAAACTCTTTTTTGGAGGGAACAGGATAGAGGCCGCGATCCGGACTCTTTTCCCTGCAGTTACGCCTCCTTCCCCGGCTGCCGCTTTCGCCGCCCACTACCTGCTGGCCGAAGTACTGCAGCAGGCCTCCTCCATGAGCGTCTTCGCCTTTGCCCACCAGCATCTTTTTGCGCCGCTCGGCATCACCACCGTTGCCGAGACAAAAGAAACGGATGGCCTGTTGAACCCGTTTACCGGTTTTCAGCTGCGCACCCTGGATTTGGCCAAGTTCGGCTACCTCGTCATGCATAACGGGATGTGGCAGAAAAACCGGATCATCCCGGCCGCCTGGACCCGCACCATAACTGGGATTTCTGCCACACCCCCCGGCGGAGGCTTTTGGGGCGGCTGGCATTACGCCTCTTTCATCGGCAGGAACGTTGTCATGGCTGCCGGCGAATCGGGCCAGTACCTTGTTCTGGCGCCGGAACTTGACCTTCTCATAGCCGTGTCCTCAAAAAGCCGGTTCCCCTTGGCGCAAAACAGCGGCTACGAGCAGCTTTTCAGGCTTGTCCTTGCCGCTGCGGCGCCTCCGCCTTCCCGGCAAACTGCAGCCGACCCGGAGGAACGGCCCTATTACGAGCCGAATTTCGTTGTCGCCACGCCGGTTCCCGAAGAGATCCGCGAATTTTTCCGTGCCTTTGCGAGCGACATCGCCACCGGGGACATCAACCGTATCCTCTACCACTATGCCATGGGCTATGAAAACAGGGACGAGGACTACAGGTCGATGTACGGCTACTGGAAAAAGATATTCTATGGCGGCAGCGGCGAACTGGAATTTGTCCAGATTGAAAAACTGCGCATTGACAACAACAGGGCTTACCTGCGGGGCAGCCTGAAATATTCCTATGCCAACATGAATGAGGGGTCCATCGGCTGGTTTCCCCTGGAGAGCCTGATCAAGCTCCGGGGCCGCTGGCTGTGGTTCGGTTCCCCTGCCTACGGGGCCATCCTTGACAGGGATGCTTACTTTGATGCCGCGGTTTCACCTGAAATGACGGACTTCATCAGCCGCTGCGGCCCGGCGCTGACCACCCCTGCCGGCCGGGACAACAGTGCCTGTTTCTCAGAAAATTTCCGTTACAACGGCATGGCACCGCGTCAACTGCAGGAGTTGCTCCACCCCCTGTGGCAGAATGGCAGCGGTGCCAGGGTTCATATCACCCGGGCAGCAGAGGATGGCGACAACGGGGTGCTGCAAGGGTACATTGAAAACAGGCTGCTCGGCAGCATCAGCCTGCCGCCGGACATGATGATTGCCCGGCGGGACAGCCGCTGGCAATGGGCGGGAAACGGTGTTGAGTAAAATGAAAGCGCTTGCAAGAAACATCCATTTCTGGCTCATCCTGGCCGGCCTGGCCTGTATTGTTCTGCTTGGGTTCGCTGCAGTCACTCGGTACGAAGACCGCAACGAGCGGACCGAAAACGGCGAGCATTTTTTCCTG
>JAFDCC010000249.1 GCA_019312985.1 Deltaproteobacteria bacterium | reverse complement strand
TGAGGCGGCCGCCGAGCGTTTCTCTGTCCTGTCGCCGCGTTATTGAAGATGGTACAGGCCGCTGTTAAAACTTCAAGTATAAGTCAGGAAAAACGGGGTTCCTCCTGTTGCGGCAGAAGGAACCCCGGGGAAAATCGATGCGGATGGATCAGGAAGCCCCGTAGCTGTGGAGGCCTGAAAGAAGGAAGTTGACACCGTAATAGGTAAAGATGACCGCCATAAACCCCACGATCGCGATCCAGGCGATACGCTTGCCGCCCCACCCCCTGGTAAAGCGGGCATGCAGGGCCGAGGCGTAAACAAACCAGGTGATCAGCGACCAGGTTTCCTTCGGGTCCCAGCTCCAGTAGGTGCCCCAGGCGGAGTTGGCCCAGACGGCGCCGCTGATGATGCCGCCGCTCAGCCAGATGAAACCGAAGAGAATTATTTTGTGGGTTAAATCGTCAATAACCTTCAGGGAAGGAAGGGTTGCCAGCAGGCTGTTGGGATTGTCGCCCTTATCCCGCAGCTTGACGAGGTACATGATGCCGGTGCCGCAGGCAACGGCAAAGGCCGCGTAACCGATAAAGCAGGTAAAAACGTGGGCAATGAGCCAGTTGCTCTGCAGGGCCGGCACCAGCGGCGTAATGCGGTCGCTGAATTCCGGCGACAGGGAGGCGTAGGCCATGCTGCCAAAGGCAAAGGGCATGGCAAAGGCGCCGATCACCCTGTTTTTATAGATAAACTCGACGATGATATATATAAGGACGATGGACCAGGCGAAAAAAACCAGCGACTCGTACATGTTTGACAGGGGGGCATGGCCGATTCCCATCTGGTAGGATTCAAGCCAGCGCATGCCGATACCGGCCGTATTGACCAGGAGCCCGATGATGGCGAGCGTGGTGCCCAGAATTCCTATTTTCCTGAACCGGAAAATAAACATGGCCAGATAGATCACTGACGAGAAAAGGTAAATGAATGTGGTGATGCCCAGAAGCTTTGAACTATCCATAATTATACCCTGTTTAACGCAAGAGTTTCATTTTCTTCCAACTTTTCGGCCAGTGTGTCAAATATGTTCTCAAAGGCGACCTTGTTCTTGTTTGCCGAACCGGCAACGAGCAGTCTTGTTTCCCCCTCCTCTTCCTTAATATAAACCCAAACTCGCTTGTGGGAAAGGAAGAAAGCGACAATAAGGCCGAGAAGCATCATGGTGCAGCCGATATACACCGGCCAGACACCCGGATCCTTGGCCACCTGCAGCCCCGTGGCATAAACCTGTTCCGACTTGAAGCCATAGGCGCCGTCAATCCGTTCGACGGAAACCTCCGTTTCACCGCCAAGCCAGAAAACAGAGGGCTCGCCCTTGTTGTCGGAAAACCAGATCTTCAAGCGGTAACGGCCCCACTGGTCCGGCGGCAGCAGGTTTATGATGCCAAAGGTTATACCGGCCTGGGACCACTTGATCTCAGCACCGGGCCGGGCCATAAATGTCTGCTTTTCGCCGGTGGTCTGGTTTTGGATGGTGACCCAGTACTCTTCGTAAGCCTGGTAGCTGGACTGGTAGAAGGTGAAGCCGTTGTATTTGAGAGGGTCGTTCACCACGATGGACTTCTGCAGCATTTCCTTGCCGTTTTGCAGCACGGTGAGGTCCGACCTGTACTCCTTCGGGGAGCCGTTATCATAATAGGTCATCGAAAAATCATCGACCCTGAGATCAAAGCCGAGGGGCAGCCTCTCGCCTGTCCCTCTCTCAAAAATATAGGGGCTCACCCCCTTTTCCCGGAGCATGATGGAGCCTTTGGAGCCGAAAAGGGCGCCGATGATGGCCCCGCCAAATATCACCAGGATGCTCAGGTGGACGATATATACGCCGAACCTGACCCAGGGTGTCTTCTGGGCAAAGAGCAGCGTACCTTCCTTGATCTCGCGCTGGTCCGGCTTCCAGCCGGCAGCGGCCATGACCTCCTTCACACCGGCGGCAACTTCCGCAACCGGCCTGGAACTGGCATAGCTGTTCCGCGGCGTCAGTTTCTCAATCCGGCCTGTCTTGACAGCGAGGTTGTCCATGGTCACCATTTTCCACACGGTCGGCAACCGGTCGAAGCTGCAGACTATGAGGTTTATGCTGAAAAGGGCCAGGAGACTGACAAACCACCAGGAATTATACATGTCCGGAATATTAAGAAGCCGGAAGATCTCGGCGGTCTGCGCCCCGTACTTCTGGATGTAGACAGCAGGCGCTTCATTCTGCGGAATAATGGTCCCGACGATAGAGGCGATGGCCAGGGTAAAAAAGCAGAACAGGGCCAGTTTCACGGATGCGAAAAAGTCCCAGAAAATATTACCTTTCTTTTTCATATATCTCCATTCACCGTAAGAATAAATAAAAAATTCCCCCAATAATTACAGGGGGCTGAAAGCGTAAAAATTGAGGCAGCAACTTGTACCATAATCATCGGCGGGTGTCAACACAAGGCCAAAACGTGCTTTTAGAAAAAGCTTGCCTTCTCCTCACAGAACATGTATAAACCCTGTTTTCGCTTAAACTGTTCAGACCGTTTATTTATAGAAGGAGTTTTACCATGGCAAAAAAATGTGAAATCTGCGGCAAGGGGCCGATAACCGGTAATCATGTGAGCCATGCCCACAACAAGAACAGGCGCCGCTGGCTCCCGAACCTGCAGCGGGTCAGAATGGCCACCAAGGGCGGCAACTCAATGCAGGTCAAGGTGTGCACCCGCTGTCTGCGCTCCGGGGCAGTCGTCAAGCCCGCCCAGTGATTTTCCGGCTGTTGGCCGCTCCCGTGAACGACTCCCAGCAGAACCAATAACAGACTCCCGCCATGCCGGACGAACAGATCTCCTATCTTCCCTTTGAAAAGGCGGTCAAGACCGTCGGTGCCATCCAGGAAGAGGAACATCCCCACGAACTGAACCGGCGCATCTTCACGGTCTACGATACAGCTGGCCGCGAAATCTGCTGGTTCGATGCAGAAGACACCATCGCCATCGTCGCCCCCGGCAAGGTCAATCCCAAAAAGGAAGCCGTCCAGCCCCTGGTTGAAGAGTACATCCTGAACCACATCCCCGACTGGTCCTGAACTTCGATCCTTTATTTCTCTTTCCCTGTTCTTTCCTGGATCTCTCCCTGTAGCATGTATCGTTTCCATGCCGTTCCCGCAAGAACTCTTCAGTAAAAATCCGTAGTGAAAAACAGGGGTCAGCCCTCACTTTCATTCGGAGTTCCACTTCGGTCGTTTGCGCCGACATCACATCATTTCATTCGGAGTCTCACTTTGGTCGCTTACCTCGAACGCAGCGAGAAATCTTCAAGCATGCAGCCTGCGACTCTGTTGAAGATCTCTCCGGCCTGCGCCCGTTCGAGATGACAAATTTGTGGGCTGCCGTTCGGGATGACAATATAACTGGGTTCAAAGGGCAAGGAGTCGAGTTGTGCAGCAGTGAAGTGAAAAACAGGGGGCAGGCCCCTATTTTTATGCTGTTTTGCATTATTACTGTTTT
>JAFDCC010000248.1 GCA_019312985.1 Deltaproteobacteria bacterium | reverse complement strand
ATACTGATTTCTGCCGCTGACCCACAAGGGCGCTTTCCGGGCGGCCGTCCCTTTCGTCAGCGGGAGCGGGATGCAATGAACAGCGTAATTTCCATCAAGAAGAAGATCCTGGACGGTACACGGCTGACGGCCGGGGAATCCCTCGCCCTTTACCGGGAGGGGAACCTCTTTGACCTGGGGTTTCTCGCCGATGCCATTCGGCAACAGAAGCACCCGGACAATATTGTCACCTACGTCATTGACCGTAATATCAATTACACCGACATCTGTATTTCCGCCTGCAAGTTCTGCGCTTTCTACAAGTCTCCCGAGGATGATGCCGGCTCCGTCCTTTCCTTCCAGGAACTTGGCCGGAAAATCGACGAGACCAAAACGCTGGGCGGCACCCAGATCCTCTTGCAGGGCGGCCTTCATCCTGACAAACAACTGGAATTCTACGAGGAGATGCTCCGCTTCATCAAGGCGAAGGGGATCCACATCCACGGCTTTTCACCGCCGGAAATATGCCATTTTGCCAGGATGTCCGGCCTTTCCGTTGCCGAGGTCCTGGAACGGCTGCGGGCGGCGGGCCTTGATTCCATCCCGGGCGGCGGCGCCGAGATCCTGGCAGACCGGGTCAGAAAACTGGCCGCACCGCGCAAGTGCTCTGCGGACGAGTGGATCGGGGTCATGCGCCAGGCGCACCACCAGGGGCTGAAAACCACGGCGACCATGATGTTCGGCCATGTCGAGACCCTGGAGGAGCGGCTGGAGCACCTCCTGCGGATCAGGGACCTGCAGGATGAGACCGGCGGTTTCACCGCCTTTATTCCCTGGCCGTTCCAGCCGGCCAACACCGCCTTTGCCGATATTCCCAAAACCTCGGCCCACACCTACCTGAAGATGCTCGCCTGGTCGCGCATCATTCTTGACAATGTTCCCAACATCCAGGCCTCCTGGGTTACCCAGGGACCGAAGATCGCCCAGGTTTCGCTGTTTTACGGCGCCAATGATTTCGGCAGCACCATGATAGAGGAGAACGTCGTTGCCGCGGCCGGCGTGTCCTTCCGGCTCTCGGAGGGCGAGATCAGAAACCTCGTTGCAAAGGCCGGCTTTCAACCGCAGCAGCGGACCATGGACTACTCCTTTGTACCAGCCGGGCCGGAGCGTGCGAGCGGCGAAGCTGCTGCCGGTCAATGCCCATGACAGGAGAAAGGAGCGACAAACTCCATCCCGCGGCCCTGCCGGTTATCCACCGGGCCCCGTGGCTCGTCACCGGCCTGGCTTCTGGTGATGCCGGCGGCGGAGCGCTCGTTGCAGACGGGGCCCTGGCCGTTGCCGGCGGCATTATCCGTTGCGTCGGCACTTTTCCGGAGGTCGTCCGGCAGCTTGGCGGCTGCCGCATCATCGAGCATGAAAGCGCGGTGCTGACCCCGGCGCTGGTGAACAGCCACTGCCACCTGGAGCTGTCCCGCTCCGCCCTGGCCGAACAATACGAGGGACGGCCCGGCTACGATGGAGATCCCACCGGGTGGATCCGCGATCTTCTCGCCGAAAAGGACAGCCTTGCCGGGGAGAACAGCGGCGGCGACAGCGGTATGCTGACGCGCGCCCGGCAGACCCTGCAGCAGATGGCGGCTGAAGGGATCGGTTTTGTCGGTGATGTCGGCAACTCGCTCGCGGCCGAAATGGTCGGCCACGGCCAGGATGTCAGGGTCGCTTTTCTCCTGGAGCTCCTCGGCCTGTCCCGGGAAGCCGAAGAGAGCTCCCTGGCCCGGCTGGAGCGCATGGGGAGTGATGGTCCCACCGTGGTCAACTGTACGGCCCATGCCCCCTATTCAACGGCGCCTGCGGTGATCCGGGCCGTCAAGCAACGGGCAACCCGCAGGGGTCACCCGTTTTCCATCCACGTGGCAGAGTCGGAACCGGAGGTCGAGTTCCTGCAAAACGGCAGCGGGGTATTACGGGAATTCCTGGAGGAGCGGCGCGCCTGGGACGGAAGCTTCCGTATTCCGGAAAAAGGTGCAATCGATTACCTGGACAGCCTCGGCGTCCTCGATGGCACCACCCTCTGTGTCCACGCGGTGCACGTGTCTGAAGCGGAAATAACAATAATGGCCGAAAAAAAGGCGAAAGTGTGCCTCTGCCCCGGAAGCAACCGTTTTCTCGGGGTCGGCAAAGCACCGGTGACAGAATTTCTTGCCCGTGGTATTCTCCCTGCCCTGGGGACCGACTCCCGGGCGAGCAACAGGATTCTCAGCATGTGGCGCGAGATGCGGCTGCTGCGGCAGGATCACCCGGCGCTTGAACCGGAGACGGTGTTTGGGATGGCGACCCGCGCCGGGGCGGAAGCCTGGGGCGTTGCTTCCCAAATAGGGACGCTGGAGCCCGGCAGGGAGGCGCGGGTCCTGGCAGTAGACGGCGGCACCGCCATAAAGCGGGCCGCGGATGTTTTTGAGTTTTTGACGAGTGCGGGTGAAACCGTCCGGGCGGAATGGGTGGAGCAGAAAGACGATGACGGCTAATCCGAAATTGCGCATCGGCATGGTGAACTTCATCAACACCGCGCCCCTCTACGATGTCTGGTGCCGGACGGTCAACCGGCCCGACTGGGCCGTGGTCGAGGCCACGCCCACGGTCCTGAACCACATGCTCCACGAAAGGCAGCTGGACATGGGCCTCGTATCGTCCCAGGAATACGCCGCCCACCCGGAGGAGTACCTCCTTCTCGATGACATTTCCATCAGCGCCGCGGGTCCGGTCGGCTCCGTCTTCCTTTTTTCAAAATGTGCACCGGCAGAGCTGACCGACAAACTGGTGGTCTTAAGCGGCCAGTCGCAGACCTCGGCAATCCTGGTGAAAATCATCCTGGAAAATTTTTACGGGGTTCAGCCCTGGTACGAGGTGGGATCGGTACTCGATGCCCACCATAACGGTGAAATTACGGCGGTCCTTGCCATCGGCGATGAGGCCCTGCTCCTGGCCCGGAAAGAGGTCT
>JAFDCC010000247.1 GCA_019312985.1 Deltaproteobacteria bacterium | reverse complement strand
GGATTGTTGCGTTAGTTTCTTGTACTGTTTTCACTTTATTGCTTTCCCGTCCCCGGTTCAAACAGACCGGGCGAACACGGAATTCCCAGTGTTCGCCCGGTGCAAAGCGTGTTTGCCAGTGGCATTGTACTTACCACAGGCAGCAGGGATAGTCAATCAGGCCGGCGCCGGTTCTGCGCCGAACCTCCATTTCGCTCCCCTTTCAGCCTTCGCCGTACTTCTGCAGCTTGCTCTGCAGGGTCTTGCGGGTTATCCCCAACCGCCTCGCCGCCTCGCTCTTGTTGCCGTTCACCTCGTCGAGGATCTTCAGGATCACCATCTTTTCCGCCTCCTCCAGAGATGAGGGTACGCCCTCCTCCATGCCAGCCGCAACCCCGCCGCCCTGCTCCTTTACCCATTTTTTAATGGGAATGGGCAGACTTTCCTCGTCAAGATAATCGCCGCGCATGAGAATGACACCCCGCTCCATGGCATTTTCCAGTTCGCGGACGTTACCCGGCCACTGGTAATGCAGCAGGACATCCATGCAGCCAGGAGTTATCCCGGCAATGGCGCGGTTGTTTTTTGCACCGTATACGGCAAGAAAGTGCTCGGCCAGGAGGGGGATGTCGCCGCTCCTTTCCCGAAGGGCGGGAACATGGATGGAAACCACGTTCAGGCGGTAGTAGAGGTCCTCCCGGAAGCGGCCGGCCTTGACCTCGTCTTCAAGGGTCCTGTTGGTGGCGGCCAGAAGCCTGACATCGACATCGACAACCTCCTGCCCCCCGACCCGCTGCAGTTCATGCTCCTGCAGGACCCGCAGGAGCTTTACCTGCATGCCCGGCGAGGTCTCGCCGATCTCATCGAGGAACAGGGTCCCGTGGTCCGCCTGGACAAACTTGCCTTCCCGTCTCCGGTCGGCCCCGGTGAATGCCCCCTTTTCGTGGCCGAACAGTTCTGATTCCAGCAGACTTTCCACCAGGGCGGCACAGTTGACCTTGACAAAGGGGCCGTCTTTCCGGGCGCTGTTGCGATGCAGGGCCGTGGCGATCAGCTCCTTGCCCGTCCCCGACTCACCGGTAATGAGGACGGTTGCCTCGGTGGGGGCCACAAACGAAATCAGCTCCAGCAGTTCCTCCATGACCGGTGAGCCGCCGATGATGCCGGCCGCGTCCACTTCTTTTTTCTTGCGCGCCTTTGCCCCCTCTTTTTCCTCTGCCACCTGGCGGTGATCGAGGGCCCGCGCCATGGTGAGACGCAGCCTTTCGAAGTCAAGGGGCTTCGTGAGGTAGTCATGGGCCCCGATCTTGATCGCCTCAACTGCGGAATCCACGGAAGAATATGCCGTCATGATGACAACGGGAATGGCCGGGTTGTAGGCATGGATCCGCCGCAGAGCCTCCATGCCGTCCATCTTCGCCATGCGGACATCCATGAGAATGGCGTCATAGAAGTGCTCTTCCACTGCGGCAACCGCCGTGGTCCCGTCGTCGGCCTCCTCGACATTCCAGCCCCACTCCGTGAACATGGATTTCAGCATAAAGCGGTGCGACCTGTCGTCATCCACGACCAGCACTGTTACAGGCTCACCCTTTTTCTTCATTGGATATTCACCACGCCTCGGGGATTATTGTTAAAGTTTTTCCAAAGATGTATACATTGAACTTTTCAAACACTCAACTATTAATGTTGCCTGCATGGGTCGATTTGGTACTGCCGGTGACAATACCCCGGAACATGGCAAAAAAAAACCTGCATACGGTGCTGATTGAAAAAATGGTAGAGGGCGGCTTCGGTCTCGGCCGCCTGGCCGGAGGTATTGTCGTACTCGTCCGCTCCGTGCTTCCCGGTGAAACGGTGGTGGTTCGTGAGACCGGCCGCAAAAAAGACTTTATTGCCGCCACTCTTGCCGAGATCCTCTCGCCCTCGCCGGACCGCGTTGCACCCCCCTGTCCCCTCTATGGAAGCTGCGGCGGCTGCGACCTGCAGCATGCTGCCTACGCCTGCCAGCTCCGCCTGAAAAAGGCGGTCCTCGCCGACACCCTGGCCCGGGCCCCTGGCGGCGGGCTGGCCCGCGCGGCGCAAGCGATGGAAAACCCGGTGGCCGCCCCGGAGCAGTTCGGCTACCGGCAGCGCATCCGGCTGCATGTTGCCGGGAACGGCAGCTTTGGTTTTTTCCGGACCGGGTCGCACCGCCTGGCGCCGGTTTCCGCCTGCCGGCTGGCCCGGGAAGAACTAAACAAGGTGCTCCGGCAGCTTCATGGCTCCGAGACCTTCCGAAATCTTGTTATCCGCTGCAGCGGCTTTGAACTGCTTTTCAACCCGGATGGCGCCGAGGTTTTCCTGCTGCTTTCCTTTCGGCGGAAACCGCGGCCGGCCGATGCTGTCCTGGCCGAGACACTGGCCGGGGAAACCGCCGGCCTCGGCGCCATCCTGATGATGGTGGAAGGCCACGGCCTCTACGACCCCCTGCGCCGGGTTTTCCCATCCTCACCCCCGACGCTGTCCCACACAGTCTTTCTCAAAAGTCTTCGGGAAAGCCTGACATTCTCCTGGGAGGCCACCGGTTTCTGCCAGGTAAATCTCCGGCAGAACGACACCCTTGTAGGACTTGTCCAGGAAATGGCAAACTGCTCCGCCCGGCAGCGGGTGCTCGACCTTTACTGCGGTGCCGGCAATTTCTCCCTGCCGCTTGCCAGGTCCGGCGCCGAGGTCCTTGGGATTGACAGCCAGAACAGCGGTATCCGCAGCGCCAGGCGCAACGCCGAGCGCAACAAAATCCTGTCCTGCCGCTTCGTCAAGGACCAGGTTGCGGCCGGGGTCAGGGCCCTGCTCGCAGAGGGCCAGACCTTTGACACCATCATTCTTGACCCGCCGCGGCAGGGCGCGCCGGAGATC
>JAFDCC010000246.1 GCA_019312985.1 Deltaproteobacteria bacterium | reverse complement strand
GAAGACCTCGTTGAGGTTGGCGCCGCACCTGGAACACAGCCCCCTGCACGATTCCAGGCACAGGTGCTTTTCCGGCACCATGAGGTAGACCTGCTGGCTCAGGATGGCAAAAATATCAAGGACCGGTTCATCAAGGTACACCATGTCCATTTCCGAGGGACTGATCTCATGTTCTGCTGCAACATGTTTTCCCGGGGAAACATATTCCGCGTCAAGACTGAAACTGCTGTCAATATCCAGGCTATAGGTTTCGAGGCACCGGTCGCAGTCAAAGGAAAGGGTTGTTCGAATCGTTCCTTCAACCAGCACCCTTTCGCCGCCGCTGTGCTTCAGTGAAATGGCCGCGTGTACCGGGCCTGTCCGCTGCAGTTCGCGGTCCGGGAACCAGGACTCGTCATGAATGTCAAACCGCAATCCCTCCGCGGGAATCTCAGCAAATCGCACCTTCATGAGCACACCACCTGTCAAGGCAATATTTTGTCAGCACCTGCCTGCTTTTAACCAAAGGAGGCCTGCAGCCACCGGTCAACCGCCTCCTGGAGCAGCAGATAAAAATTCTCCGAGCCGCCGAGACCGGTCCGGCCGAAGGTATAGTTTATTTCCAGGAAAAGCGGCCCGGTATCGCCAGCAGGAAAAACCAGGTCAAAGGCGGCGAGGTTGACCCCTGTTTGGAGGCAGAACCGCTTGACCATTTCTCTTCCCGCCTCCTGCAGATCCTGGTCTGATTCCGCATCTATCTCGCCACCCCGAACGACATTGTGAAGAAAGTCCCGCGAAGTCCGCCAGTAGCTGACAAGCCGGTCGCCAATGACAACCACCCTGAGATCTCTTTCCAGGCCCGGCAGGAACTCCTGGATTACAAAGCCGCACCTGCCGTGCAGCTCATACTGCAGAAGAGTCTGCAGTTTTGCTTTCAGCGCCCCTTCATCTTCAATGAGCCAGACCCGGCTGCCTCCCCCGCCGTACGCCCCTTTCAGGACAAAGGGATAGCGCGGCAATGGCGGCACACGGAGCTCCATACAATCGTGTTCGCCCACGAGGGTTTCCACCCTGGGAAAGACCAAGGTGTACGGATGGTTGGCATCATAGGTCCAGAAGGCAAGGGTGTCGCCTGTTTTGCCCTCCCATTGAAACCGCAGGTCATAATTGGGGAAGACAGTGGGGCAGATTCGACTGCACAGGCAGTAGAGCTCCCTTTCCACGGTCTGCGGCAGGATAACGGCATCTGCCTCTTTTATTGCCCGGAAGAGGTCCCCATCGAGAACAGCCCTGTCCCAAAAAAAGGTATCCCCCTTTATCACGGGGTGCATCGACAGAACATTTTTTGCCTGCCGCCTCTGTGCACCCCTGTTTACCGGCCCTGTATTCCGCATTCGCATCCTGAAAAAACATTCCCTGTCGCAGGTTAGAACTCCTTGAAGACCTTGGCAAGGGAATCCCCAGCGACATGAATGGTAAACTCGTTAAAGTAGCCGAACGGCGTTGCCATGACCGAAAAATTCGTCCGCGCAAGCCGCTCCCTCACCTCGTTGAGAATCCCCTCGGAAAAATCCGGCGCCGCCTTGCTGGCCGAAAGGTGGTTGAAGGAATGGAGCACCACATTTTTTGTGGCAAACTTGCCGCAGAGCCACTTGACGTTCTTGACAAACTTCTGAATTACCTTGCCCCTTTTAGCAACATCCTCTTTTTCAACATGAAAGAAAATAACCGCCGCATCGCTGACCTCCTCCTCCCTGTGTATTTCAGGAGCCGAGGATAATGTCCTCGCCGCGGTCTTATAGGAAAATGCGTGGGCGTAAAATAAAAGCAGCTTCATGGGAGTAAAATTAACTTTTCATGTCTTGCAGGGGATTTAACTTTTGCAGTTCTTCGACAATTATCTCCGGGTCAAGGCGTTTCGTATAATCAGCATCAATAAATGCATAGGTAATGATACCGTTTTTATCAACTACATACGTGGCAGGGACTGGCAATTCAAAACTCTGGTCACCGTTTGCTGCCAAAAGATCAATGCCGAAATCTCTGTAAATTTCCTGCATCGTATCTGAAAGTTTAAAAACAAGACCAAATTGCCTTGCCACCTTGTTGCCTGCATCACTTAACACCTCAAACTCAAGAGCAAGCTTTTCCGCTGTAGTGAGAGAGTTATCAGGCAATTGCGGCGATATTGTCACCAGTTCCGCCCCCAGGGCTTTTATTGTTGGCAATGACTGCTGCAAAGACCGCAGCTCAAGGTTGCAGAACGGTCACCAGACGCCGCGGTAGAAACTCAAAACAGCGGGGCCGCGGGATACTATACCTTCGGAGGAAACCATCTTGCCGGTTACACCGGGAAGAACAAAAGAGGGTATTCTGTCACCGGCCTGGCAGCTTGTTTTTTCAATGCCGGACTGAGCAAGCTCCTGAATAAACTGTCCTATCGTAACGAGGGTCTCGCGGGGAATTTCCTCCCCCAGCTTCTGTTTTAATTCATTTAACTGTTCTGTTAAACCCATGCCTCACCTCTTCATCATATTTTCACTGCAGACCTGAATTTCACTTCGGTCAATTAAATACTTACCATAGGACGTGTGCGTTGTTATTATATAGAACAGGACGGTTCAT
>JAFDCC010000245.1 GCA_019312985.1 Deltaproteobacteria bacterium | reverse complement strand
GGAATGGACCAAGATTGACAGCGATTTCTTCATCCTGCAGTCACGGCCGGTAACCGCAAGGCAGGATGGCGATAAAAACGACAAGCGGGGATGGTATCTCAGCCTGCAGAGAAGCGAAGACAATTTAAAAAAACTGCGACTAAAAATAGAGCAGGTCCATTTCCCAGCCATGAAAAGCGAAGCAGCGGAACTGGCTGCAACAGATCTTGAAACGATTCCAGATAAAGAATTGGCCGGAGAACTTGAGCATCGCCAGCAGGTAAAGGAGAAATGGACGGCTGTCTATTGGGAGGACTTCATACCGTTTGCCCATGGCATGCGCCTTTTTGGCAAATTCTACAATGATACGGTCAGCCCGGCGGACCCCTTTGAATTTGTCGAACTTCTGTCGAATGTGCCCCTGCTGAGTAAAAACCGCAACAAGGCCCTGCGGAAAATCGGGGCCTATGTCCAGCAGCACCCTGACATGCAGCAGGCAATTGCAGCTGGAGGGGGCAGCGGTATCGCCGATGTTGAATTTGCCAGGCAGATGGAGGAATTTATCAGTCTCTATGGTGATCCCTTTTGCGGCACCTATAGTGACAGAAGTTGTGATGCAAGCAGGAGCGAACTGCTGCATGTTATCGTGCAGATGGCCCTCAGCAGCACTACCCAGGAAGAACGCCGGATCGGCAAAGAAACAGATAAAGCTGACCTGGAAGCTGTATTTTGGGGAAGATTCACGGAGGGGGAAAAACGGGCCCGGGCCGAAAGTCTGCTTGATCTGGCACGGGCCAGTTACCGGCTTCGTGATGATGACAACATCGTGCTCGGCAGGATCGAGGAGCAGTTTTTTAGGGCCCTGCAGGAGGGCAGAAGACGCCTGCAGGAAAACCATGTTGATGGTGCTGCCGACCTGGATGAAAGTGAGGTCATCCGCAGCCTGGTTGACAGGAACTATAAACCCGGCTCCAGAAAACAGAAAAAACCCCCTTCAGGGCAGGATAACCGGTATATGAAAGCTCGGCAGCTCCTCGGGCAGCCGGCGGGTCCCGGCATTGGCAGGGGGCGGGCCAGGGTCATAGAAAGCGCAGGGGACCTGGCGCTTTTCAAAAAGGGAGAGGTGCTGGTCTGCGACGCGGTTGACCCCAACATGACCTTTGTGGTTCCCCTGGCTGCAGGGGTTGTCGAGAGGCGGGGCGGCATGCTCATACACGGGGCAATTATTGCCAGGGAATACGGCATAGCCTGTGTCACCGGGGTGCCTGACGCAGCAAGCCTGATCCATACCGGGGCTGAAGTGACCGTGGACGGCTATCTTGGGATTGTGACTGTGGGCCAAAAGGACAGTGCCATCGCTCTATAACTGAACTGCTAATAATTAAGTATGGTGTCCCCGGAATTTAAATTCCGGAGCCGACAGTCTGGTAATGTTTTTCCCTTTCTTCTTCTGTCAGGCTTAAGAATTCGTCTATAGCTGCCAGCATATCCTGCCTGTCGTCTTTGATGACCCCGGCCACATGGACATAGTTGTTCTGGTGATCGCAGACAAGCATGGTGGAGAGATTGGAGTCCAGTTCTTCAAGGAGCAGCCTGAGCTCAAGCACTGTACCTTCCGGGGTCTGCGGCGTGAAGGTCCCGGCCCGTATCTCTTTGAACAGGGGGTTCTCAGGACCTTCAAAAAATGTATCGCTGCGGTAGAGCCAGAGCCGTCTGATCCTGACAAAGTCAGGCTTCGTCTCATTGATTACCCTGGCGGTTTCCATGATATGATTGTGCCAGTTGTCCCTGCCGCCCAGACCCAGCAGCACGTAAAAAGACACTTCTATACCTGCTTCTTTCAGCCACGCTGTTGTATCTATCACCATTTTGGGAGACTGGCCCTTGCGGTGAAAATTCAGGGTGCCGTCATCACCGGACTCCAAACCGATGTGCACCCTGTTGAGCCCGGCAGCAGCAAGGTCTTTGATCGCATCTTTTTTGAGTTTCCAGAGGGTGGAAATGCGGGCATAGGAGGTCAGACGCCTGACCGGCAGAACAGTGCGAAGGTACCTGGCGATTTCAATGAACTCATCCAGGCCGATCTGCAGGGGATCGGCATCACCGAAAAATATTGTATCAGACCTGGCACCGCGCTCCCTGAGAAGATCAATATCATGCGTTACCTCGGCTACGGTGCGCCTGGAAAAGACCGGTTCGCCGAGATGCGGGTAAAGGCCGCAGAATTTGCAGCGGTTCCACCTGCATCCACGGGTCAGGCGCACAAGCAGGCTGCGGTGCTCGCTTGGCGGACGGATGATAAGACTTTCCGGAGTTTTCCTCTTGCTCTTCATTCACACACCTGTAAAACCTTCATTATCTCTGAAATATACCCAATGCGCAACCGGACAATAAAAAAACCGCAACCCTTTTCAGCATTATTGCTTTTCTCTATATAGGGGCAGATCAAATTTCAGGGCGCAGGAAATTCAGGTATTTTACATTCTGGATTTTACATTTAATTACATTTGGTGTCCCCGGAATTGCTATTTCATTTTGGTTGCCAGAATTTCCTCGTGTGGCCGTCCAATGAATGTTAAATGACGCATGAGAGCTTGGAGGCCATCATCATCTTCCGGTCAATCTTGCCCCGTCAACAATGAACGTTCTGTCGTCAACAGTTTGAACCGTGCGGCTGACAGAAAATTGAAAAACGGAAAATTGATAGGCTGAAAGGAAGGTAAATAAACAAAAAAATTAGAATTTAGAATGTAAAATGAAAAAATGCTGACAGGGCTGAGGGTTCTGGATACTCTACTAAAAATCAGCGTCCCTGAGTTTATTCATCTCGTTTTTGTGATACACCTCAAAGAAAATAACAGAATTGTCCTCGACAATTTCACAGTGATTGCATTTTTCTTCCAGCCGTTTGTTCTGTTTGCGGCATAATTCACA
The DNA here is from genome assembly GCA_019312985.1 of Deltaproteobacteria bacterium. GTDB lineage: Bacteria > Desulfobacterota > Desulfobulbia > Desulfobulbales > BM004 > BM004. Next base: position 903 of record JAFDCC010000245.1, on the reverse strand, counting down.
GTAATAATAGATGAGCCGGTAATCGCGGCGGCCGACGTATTTCTTGAAGTGGCTGTGATGGTTGCCGTGCATCCTGCCGTCGGCAGTATCCGGGTGTTCCAGCAGCCGGCCGATCACCTCGTGGATACGGCTGTAGCCCTGGGGGTCGCGGCGTTTGATCTTTTCGAGCCTGGCAGTGAAATTCTTTGTCGGATAGTAGGTGTATGTCGGCATGGTTTTTGGGGGTAAGAGGTTATTTTAAGGGAGGCAGGTTTCCATTTGTCCCGGTGCAATCAGTGTTTTTGCTTAAAAAAACATAAGTAAAATACAAGGTGCGGCTGGCAAGTGTCAATGCAAATGCAGAATTTAATCAAATTCAGAATGCAGAATTAAAAGTGCAGAGTGGGAAGAGTGAGGGGAGAGAGGCAAGAAAAAGGGGGCAAGGTGTCTATGGTTCAAGAGGAGAAGAAAAACCAAGAACGGGGAATTGTATTTTTGATACAGGGGAAATCAGAACCCGGTTTTACATTTTACCTTAATCTAATGTTCTGCGATACCTGGTAAGGCCTATGGTAAGGGCAATTGCCAGGAAAACCGCGATCGGCCACAGGTTCGGAAGGATCTGATGGATGGAGTTGCCCTTAAGCAATATACCCCACGGGCCAGGTTATAGGAGGCCTGGGCCTGTTTGAGGCCGGCTTCGAGCGTGGAGATTTCCGTGGGTCTTTTGCCTTTTTCCAGGTCGGGCAGTATATTTTCAGCCCTGGTCACTGCCTGCCCGGCTTCAGAAACAGCGGCCTGTTCCCTGTCATGTTCCAGGACAAAGAGCTGCTGCCCCTGGACCACATCCTGTACCCGGTTGAAAGACAATAATTCCAGTCGGCCCGCCAGGGAGGAGGAAACAAGCACGTATTCCCCTTCTAT
>JAFDCC010000244.1 GCA_019312985.1 Deltaproteobacteria bacterium | reverse complement strand
GGAGGTTGGCCAGGAAGGAGTCGTTTTCGTTGAGATGGTAGCGTTCGGAGATGCTGGCAATGTTGAAGTAGATATTGTGGTGGGTCAGCTCCACCGCCTTGGGATCTTTTTCGCTGCCGCTCGTAAAGAGGATAACGGCGTCATCCTCTTCGGAGCCATGTTTGACCATTTTTTTAAGAGCGTTGGCAGAGAGCTTGGAAATAGCGGCTGCCTTGATTTTTTTCACAGTACTTAAACCGGCCATGATATCTTCTATATAGACCATGCCCTCCACATGGGGGCAGTCAATCTTCTGGAGAAGGGCCTTGGAGGTGATGATGGTTTTGAAATCGCATTTTTCCTGGGCATAGCGGCAGTTGTCTGCCGCACCGGTTGAGTAGTTGATCATGACCGGGGTGCGGCCGCTCATCAGGGCCCCCAGAATGGAGAGGCCGCAGCCGGCGGATGTCGGGATCATGATCCCCAGAAACCCCTTGTCATATTTCTTGAATTCACTGGCAAGAAGAAGGGAGGCGATAAGGGCCCTTGTGTAGGTGACCTCCCTGTCGGCCGTGCGGTCGATAAAGGCCATTTTTTCACCGTTTTTCTTTGCCGCCTCGATAAACATGTGATGTAAAAGCATGGTCTTCCCCTGGTGTCTGTCGCGCTGAAATTCCCGCCTGCTAAATTGAAAAAGGGTTATGGCCGGCGCACATGATTCATAAATTACTAGGCTTATATGATCCTGCCCGCTTTGTCCTTGAGGCCTGGGACAGGGAAGCTGTATCACAGGCAATGGCCCACTATGCCGCATATGCTGGCAGGTGGGTCATCTCCCGAAAAAAAGAGTTTATACCAGAAATATTTATAACAACAAGTATTAATTGCCACTGTGCGGCTTGCCGGAGGCGGGGTTATTGTTAGCGGGTAAAAAAGTGCGGAAATTGCCTGAACCAGAACCATGGCATATGCCAGCTGAAAGCTGACAAAATGCAGCGCAGCATCGCGGCAATATGTGCAGGCGGCGGGTTTCTGCTTTCTTGCGCTTGCTCTGCTTCAGGGGTTTACAAGCAGGGGGCTTTGCGTGCTTTTTGAAAAAAGAAACGAAGCCAGGAGGAAATTGCAAATTTCCTTTTTGCAATTCAGCAGAATAAGGGTACCTTGAAATATCGGTAAAAATATATTGGTTTTTCCCATCTTTTTCACGCCGGAAGAGGGCACTATGGAGCAGAAAATAAAAATTGGGGTCAGCGCATGTCTTCTCGGGGAAGAGGTACGCTACAACGGCGGCCACAGCCACGACCGTTATATCACGGGAATACTGGGGCAATACTTTACCTTTGTCGGCGTCTGCCCCGAGGTTGAGGCAGGGTTCGGCATTCCGCGCGAGACGCTGCGGTTGGTGGGCGACCCCGAATCCCCGCGCCTGCTTACCTCCCGAAGCGGGAAGGACTACACCGACACCATGCTGCAGTGGGCCGGGAAGCGGGTGGAGGAGCTGGCGGCGGAAAATCTCTGCGGCTTTATTTTTAAAAGCAAGTCACCGAGCAGCGGCATGGAGCGGGTCAAGGTTTATACCGATAATGGGATGCCCGGAAGCAACAGGGGCGTTGGCCTCTTTGCCCGGGCCTTTATGGCACGTTTCCCCCTGGTTCCGGTGGAAGAGGAGGGCAGGCTGCATGACGGGGCCCTGCGGGAAAACTTCATCGAACACATCTTTGCCCTGAAGCGGTGGCGGCAGGTGGCGGAAGAGAAAAAGAGCAGGGGGCAACTCGTTGCCTTTCACACGGCCCACAAACTCCAGGTAATGTCCCACAGCCTGCAGCATTACAGGGATATGGGCCGGCTGGTCGCCGGCGCCGGCGAGCTTTCACTGCCGGACCTTTACCGGGAGTACGAGTCCCTCTTCATGGAGGCCCTTTCCCGCAAGGCAACGGTGAAAAAAAACGTCAATGTCCTGCAGCATATGGCGGGGTATTTCAAAAAGCAGCTGAGCAGGGATGAGAAACAGGAACTGCAGGAGGTCATCGCCCAGTATCATAAGGGGTATACCCCTCTGATCGTCCCAATCACCCTCTTCAACCATTATGTCCGCAAATATGACCAGGAATACCTCCAGAAACAGAGCTACCTCAACCCGCACCCCATTGAGCTCAAGCTCAGGAACCGCGCCTGATTGGATTTTACAATAAATTCCATGCAAAAGACAAGAGTACTCATAACCGGGGCGACCGGGTATATCGGCAGAAGGCTGAAGAAAAAACTCATGGCCGATCCGGAGCTTCAGGTCAGGGTTTTTGTCAGAAATGCCGCCAAGGTCGAGGTAAAAACGCGGGAGCAGATTGAAATTGTCGAGGGCGACACCTTTGACAAGGAAAAACTGGCCCGGGCCCTGGAAAACATTGATGTGGCCTTTTACCTTATCCATTCTATGGGGGCGGAAAAGGATTTCAGCAGCCTTGACCGGCAGAGTGCCGAGAATTTCCGGGACGCCTGCATTGAAGCCGGTGTCAAAAAGATTGTCTATCTCGGGGGGCTCGGGGTAAAGGAGAGCGCCAGCAAACACCTGCTGAGCAGGATCGAGACCGGCGAGATTCTCGCTGCCCGGCAGGATAAAATTGCCACGATCTGGTTTCGGGCCGGCATTATTATCGGGGCCGGCAGTATGAGCTTTGAGATCCTGCGCAACCTCGTCCAAAAGCTGCCGGTCATGGTGACGCCGCAATGGGTCACCACCAAAACGCAGCCCATCGCCGTTGACGATGTTCTTTCCTATCTCAGTGCGGCCATCCAACTTTCGACCCGGGAGAACATCATTGTTGATATCGGCGCCGAAACCATGAGTTTCAGAGAGATGATTCTTGCCGCGGCCCGGGTTATGGGGCTGCGCCGCTTTGTTCTTCCCCTGCCGATTCTCACCCCGAAACTCTCCTCCTATTGGCTGATACTGTTAACACCGGTGCCCTACCGGATAGCCTCGGCGCTGGTGGAAGGGCTGAAGTCGGAAACCGTGCAGCAGAATGACAACGGTGCCCGTTATTTTCCGGCAATACAACCCCTTTCCTTCGAGGATTCGGTGCGCCGGGCAATCAGGGAAATTGAGGCGGAACAGGCTGTTAGCAGGTGGTGTGATTCCAGTGCAGGCGAGGCATGCGACATCATTTACCAGGCTGATCCCTCAAGCGCCATAATCCGCGACCGGCGGGTGGTGCATTTTGGCAGTATCGAGCCGGAAAAGGTGTTTCGGGCCGCCCTTGCGATCGGCGGCGAAAGGGGGTGGTATAAGTACAACGTCCTCTGGCGTCTCAGGGGGGCCATTGACAAGCTGGCCGGAGGATATGGGTTGAACCGGGGAAGGCGCCTGAAGGGAGAATTGCGTGTTGGCGATGCCCTTGATTTCTGGAAAGTGGCGGATATCAAGCCCAACAAAAGGCTTCTGCTCCTGGCCCAGATGAAGCTTCCCGGCAGGGCCTGGCTGGAGTTTGCTATAGAGGGCAACACCCTGACCCAGACCGCCCACTTTTACCCGCGCGGCCTCATGGGCAGGCTCTACTGGTACTCAACCCTGCTTTTC
>JAFDCC010000243.1 GCA_019312985.1 Deltaproteobacteria bacterium | reverse complement strand
TGGTAGCCGCCGCCCTTGTGGATCTGCCAGTGGATGCCGGTGGTCGTGTCGTCATAACGCTGGATGCGGTACATCCCCAGGTTGTGGCCGCCGGTGTCGGGATGCTCTGTATAGACCAGCGGCAGGGTGACAAAGGGGCCGCCGTCGGAATGCCAGGAGGTCAAAAGCGGCAGGTCGGAAAGCTTCGGCGGCTCCTGCCTGACCGCAAGAACCGGTCCGGATCTGACGGTTTTTGTCCCCACCTTGAGGCCGTCCAACAGCAGGCCACGCAGGGGCCAGAGCTTTTCGAAACTGGGCGGCATGAGGGTCTCGGCGGCCCGGACAAGGTCCCTGACAAACTGCTGCGGCCGGCTCCCAAAGGCAAGCTCCATCCGCCGGGCCGTGCCGAAGAGGTTTGTCACCACCGGGAATGTGGAGCCCGCGACATTGGTGAAGAGCAGGGCCGGCCCCCCGCGGGCAATGACTCTGCGGTGGATTTCGGCAATCTCCAGGTACGGGTCGACCCGGGCGTCCACCGCAAGCAGTTCCGACTCCTTTTTGAGGATTTCCAGAAAGGTGGATAAATCTTCAATAATACCGGAATGCATGGTCGTGTACCCCTTTCCCCTTTTGTTATTCTGCCAGGAACAGGCGGTGGTACTCTTTTTCTGAAAGGTGTTTCCGCATGATGCCCGTCAGGGAGTCAACCGTTGCTGAGATCTCGTTATCCTCCAGGCGCGGCAGCAGGACATCGAGCAGCTCTTTGTCGGCAAAGCGCTGCAGGAAGAGGCACAGCGACTGCTCGTCCGTCGCCCGGTCAAAGCCGAAAACAATGGCGGCCGGGCCGGGGTGCTGTTGCTGCCCTTTTTCTCTTCTGTTTTTCATCGCATCACCTCATGTCCCGGTTACAGCAGTTTCCAGATGACCTTTCGTGAACGGGGACCGTCAAACTCACAGAAGAAAATTTTCTGCCAGGTACCGAGGACCAGCCGGCTGTTTTCGATGAAAACAGTGACGGAGCTGCCCATGAGCGATGCCATGATATGGGCCGGTGAATTTCCCTCCATGTGACGGTAGGGGTGGTTCGGGGGGATGACCTTCTGCAGGACCGCGACAATGTCGTCCCGGACTGCCGGGTCCGCCCCCTCGTTAACCGTCAGCCCCGCGGTGGTGTGGGGATTGTATACGTAACAGACTCCGTTCTCGATGCCTGACCGGGAAACCTCCTTCTGCAGCCTCGCGGTAATATCAACAAATTCCATCCTGCTGCCCGTTGAAACTGAAAATTCTCCCGTGCTCATTTTCCTGCTCCCTGCAATTTTTATCGGTACAGCCGTTTTATAACACCCTTTGGGCAATAGATAAAACGGGTTTTTCCTGCTCTGGAATCTATTCCCATTCAAAGCCGGGTGTCAACCGCTTTGTCCATCCGGTCCGGCAGCCTGATGCCGGGCCCGGCCAAAAAGCCCCTGGACAGCTTTATGACAATTTTGTAATGTAATTTTGTCGGGTCAGGCTATGCCTGCTAAAATTGTAACTTTACAGTAAGGGGATACTGCCGGGGCAGAAGAGACCATGCGGTCTGCCTGGTGCGGAGCGGTCCCTATATACCCTGGATTGCGCCTATGAACAGAGAGAAAAGACCGGCTGCCAGCAAAGAGCTGGAAGACATAACCTGCCTGTACGAGGTGACACGGGTGCTTGCCTCGTCTAAAGACCTGCGTGCCAGCCTGGCGCATATCATGGAAGTTCTGTCCAGCCTTAAAAACATGCACAACGGCACGGTCACCATTATCAATCCCCTGACCAGGCAGCTGGAGATCGAGGTGGCGCACGGTATGCCCGCTGAGGCCCGTAAAAGGGGAAAGTACAAGGTCGGTGAAGGCATAACCGGCCGGGTTGTGGCCACCGGCCAGCCCATTGTCATCCCGCACATCGGTGCGGAAAGCGACTTTCTCAACCGCACCAGAACCCGTGGGGATATCAGCAAACAGCAGAACTCCTTTCTCTGTGTCCCCATCAGGCACGACAAGCGCAGCCTCGGGGCCCTCAGTATCGACCTGGAATACAGGGAGGATCTCAACTACGAGGAGGAGTTGCGATTCCTGGCCATTGTAAGCGGCCTCATTGCCCAGGCAGTTCTCCGGGTTCAGGCGGAAAAAGAAGACAAAGAGCGGCTCACCCGGGAAAACATTGAACTGAAGAATGAGCTGTCGGAAAAATACCGGGTCGGCAATATCATCGGCAACAGCAGCCGGATGCAGGAAATGTTCGAAATGCTTCATCGTGTTTCGGACTCCAACGCCACCGTTCTGCTGCGCGGCGAATCGGGCACCGGCAAAACGCTCGTTGCCCGGGCGTTGCACTACAACAGCAGCAGGGTCAGGAAGCCGTTCATCGTGGTCAACTGTTCCGCCCTGCCGGAAACACTTCTGGAAAGCGAGCTCTTCGGTCATGAAAAGGGGGCCTTTACCGGGGCCCACGCCATGAAAAAGGGGCGCTTTGAACTGGCCGAGGGCGGTACCCTTTTTCTTGACGAGATAGGCGAGTTGAGCCAGGCGGTTCAGGTCAAGCTGTTGCAGGTTGTCCAGGACCGCGAGTTTCAGCGCCTCGGCGGTGTCGCCCCCCTGAAGTGCAATGTGCGGCTGGTGGCAGCGACCAACCGTGATTTGGAAAAGGCCGTGGCCGAGAAGCACTTCCGCGAGGATCTTTACTACCGGCTCAACGTTTTTCCCATTTACCTCCCTCCCCTAAGGGAAAGAAGAACCGATATCCTTTTGCTGACCGAGTACTTTCTGAAGAAATACAACGAGGAAAATTCCAAGGAGATACGGCGCATCTCCACGCCGGCCATAGATATGCTGCTGCAGTATCACTGGCCCGGCAATGTCAGGGAACTGCAGAACTGTATCGAACGCGCCGTCCTCATCTGCGACGAGGAGTCGATCAAGAGCTACCACCTGCCGCCCAGCCTGCAGACCTCGGAAAGCGTCAATTCGAAAAAGGCCCTGTCACTGGCCGGAGCCGTGGAAAATTTCGAGCGCGAGCTCATTGTCGAGGCCCTGAAAAGAGCGGGCGGCAACCAGACAAGGGCCGCGCGCGAGCTGGATACCAGTCTCAGGATCATCAACTACAAGATCCACCGGTACAGCATTGATCCAAAGAAATTCAAGGTAAAGAAATAATTAATAAAAGGAAAAATGCAAAAAAGCCCGGAAACAGAAGTTCCCGGGCTTTTTGAGTTGAACTGCAATTACTGCGATTAATAAATATTGAGATAGCTGTCGATCTCCCAATCGGTAACGCTGATCCTGTAGCTGTCCCACTCCGCCTCCTTCGCAGCGATATATCTTTCCAGAATATGCTCACCGAGCGTATCCATGGCAAGGGGATTTTTCTTCAGCTCGTCGATGGCCTCCTTCAGATTGGCCGGCATGCTTACAATCTTGGCATTTTTCATATCCTCAGCGGACATGCTATAAATGTCTTTATCAACCGAACTGGGCGGCGTCAGCTTGTTTTTGATGCCGTCAAGGCCGGAGTTCAGCATCATGGCAAAGGCCAGGTAAGGGTTGCAGGTCGGATCCGGACAGCGAACCTCCACCCTGGTGGACATGCCGCGGGCTGCTGGAATACGCAGCATGGCGGAACGGTTCGGGCCGGACCAGGCAACATAGACCGGGGCCTCGTAACCGGGCACCAGGCGCTTGTAGGAGTTGACGAGCGGGTTGGTCACCGCGGCAAAGCCCCTGGCGTTCTTGATAATCCCGGCAATATACTGGTAGGCGGTTTTACTCAAACCCATTTTATCCTTTTTGTTTTCAAAGGCATTTTTGCCCTTGGTGGTAAAAAGGGACTGGTTGGTATGCATGCCCGAGCCGTTGATGCCGAAAACGGGCTTGGGCATGAAGGTGGCATGGAGGCCGTATTTCTTGGCAATTGTTTTGACAACCCACTTGAAGGTCGTGGTATTGTCGGCAGCAGTCACGGCATCGGCATATTTGAAGTTGATCTCGTGCTGGCCCTCGGCAACCTCGTGGTGCGACGCCTCGATCTCAAATCCCATTATTTCAAGGGTCTCGATGATCTCACGGCGGCAGTCAATGCCCTCATCATCAGCATCAACACTGAAGTAACCGGCATTGTCATGGGTATTTGTCGTTGGGTCACCGAACTCATCCCTGTTGAACAGAAAAAACTCAGCCTCGGTTCCGACATTCATTGTGAAGCCCATTTTTTTTGCTTCTGCCATGATCCGTTTCAGGTTATTACGGGGACAACCGGCAAACGGTGTGCCGTCCGGCAGGTAGATGTCACAGATAATCCTGGCAGCTGCCCTTCCCTCTTTTTTTCGCCAGGGACGGATGGTGAAGGTGTCAAAATCGGGTTTGAGGTACATGTCTGACTCGTTTATTCGGGCAAACCCGTCAATTGATGAGCAGTCAAACATCATTTTGCCGTCCAGGGCCTTTTCAATCTGACTTTTAGGGATCGCGACATTTTTCATGAACCCGAAAATGTCGACAAACTGCAGCCGGAAAAACTGAACATTTTCATCCTTAATAATTTTCATAATCTGTGCTTTGGTCATTTCTGTGTCTCCTTATTTGTTTTGGTTTAGATTATCCTGTTTTCTGAAACAGAAAATTTCATTCGTTTAATTTTTCCTCCCTTTTTTGCAGCTATGCACCGGCGACTGCATAAAGCAATCCCTGCTGCAGTTCATCTTTAAATGCTGAATCCTCAATCTTTCTGTTGTCTTGGTCCAACACGTAAAATACGTCGACCACCTGGTCTGCCTTGGAGCCGATTTGGGCCCGGTAGATACTGATGCCGAAGTCAGACAGTGTTTTCGTAACAGCATAGAGCAGGCCGATTCTGTCCTCGGCAAACACCTCAACAACTGAATAGATTTCCGATGCCTGGTTGTCAATGGTCACCCTGGGAGCAAGACGCGGCTGGACGCTCTGTGGTTTGCCCCGTAACGGGGCCAGTTTCCTGCCCAGCCGGTACTCAAGCCCCAGTCGCTGCCGAATGGCCAGCAGCAGTTCATTTTCCGTGGCGTTCCAGTCCTGCCCTTCATAGGATTCCCCGATGGCGGAGGAAACCTCGATGGTGTCCACGGCAGTACCGTCGGCCCAGGTGAAGATCCTGGCCGCCAGAACATTCAGGTTGCGCAGGGCAAGGACGCCGAAGATCCTGGCCAGCAGGCCCGGCCGGTCCCTGGTCATGATAAGGATGGACCAGGACTCCTGCTTCTGTTCATGGAAAAACAGGAGATCACGGTCGGCCAGTTTTTTAGCGGAAGCAATATGGCTTACTATTACCTCAGGTTGAAAGCCGAGTAAATAGTCATCTGAAAAAAGGGTAAAATCCACCTTGTTTTCAGAGGGAAGAAGCTCTGCAACTTTTTCCGTTATCCATTTTGCCCCGAACTCGGCACCTTGGGCCTGTTCCTGTTGGGAAAGGTCATTTCTGTCGAGCAGCAGGGCGATTTTCAGGTACAGTTCATGCAGAAGGGCGGCCTTCCATTCATTCCAGACCGTCGGGCCGGTTGCCCTTGCATCGGCAATGGTCAGGAGGTACAGCATGGCAAGCCACTCCCGGGAGTGAATTCTGGCAGCACAGCGCATGAGAAACTCTTCATCTTCAAGGTCCCGGCGCAGGGCGGTATGGGAAAGAAACAGGTGGCTGCGCACCAGAAAATCGAGAGTTGCCAGCTCCTCTTCCCCGAAACCCAACCGTTGCCCGATCTGCCGGGCCATGTCAGCACCCCGGTCGGCATGGCCGTGGCCGTACCCCTTGCCGATATCATGCAGGAGGCCGGCAAGAAAAAGAATATGCGGCGCCTTTACAGCAGCATCGATCCCGGCCTCTTCCTGCTGCAGTTTTTTCAGTTCCGCCAGGGTCTGGAGCAGGTGGCGGTCGACGGTAAAAACGTGGTAGACGTCATGCTGGGCAAGGGAAGCAACCCCGGCAAACTCCGGTATGTATACTTGCAGAAAACCGGTATCGAGCATTTCCGCCAGGACCCTGAAGGGCTCTTTGGAACCAAGGATTGCCAAAAAGAGCTTTGCCGTTCTGCGGGAATTACGCAGCCTGTCATCGACCAGGTTCAGGTTGGCAGCGATGGCCTTGCGCGTTCTGTAATGCAGGGGCTTGCCTGTCCTGGCCGACTGGTAAAAAAGCCGCATGAAGAGTTTCGGCTGACTGCTTATGCTGTTCGGATCCACCAGATGGACCTTTCCCTGTCGGATGTCAATGCCCGGTTCAAGCGCTCTGGCATCCCCGGAGGGGGCTTCACTGCCTAAGACCTCGGTGACATGCTCAAAAAAGAGATCCGTGATAATGGAGACGGTCTGCATGTGGCCGTGCACTTCACGCATGAAATGCTCAACGGCGAGCATGTTTTTCTCGTTCCGAAAGCCAAAGGTTTCCGCCATTTCCTCCTGGTGTTCGAAGAAGAGCTGGTCATTTTTACGGCCGCTGACATAGTGCAGCCTGTTGCGAATGCGGATCAGGTAATCCTGGGCCTTTGCCAGGCCGTCATGCTCTTCCCCGCTCAGCAGTCCCGCATCCCGGAGGGCAGCAAGGTTTTTGAGGCCAAAAACAGCATGGGCTGTCCAGACCATGGACTGGATATCACGGAAGCCGCCGCAGCTCTCCTTGATGTGCGGCTCCAGCAGGTAGACATGATGCCCGAAACGGGTTTCACGCTTGCGGCGCTCTGCAAGGATATCAGCAAGGAAATCCTGCCGCCTGCCCTCAATGTAGGAGGCTTTATACATTTCTGTAAGATTTCCGAACAGGCTTGCTGACCCGGTAATGAGCCGGGCATCGAGCATGGCCACCCGGAAAAAGAAATCTTCCGCAGCGTCAGCCATGCATTCATCCGGGGTGCGCACCGCATGCCCCACTTCCAGGCCGGTATCCCAGAGCGGGTACAGCACTGATTCAACAAGGCTGTCGAGCTGGTTCCGGCAGGCCGGGTCATAAAGCAGCATCACGTCAATATCTGAAAACGGGTACAGCTCCCGGCGGCCATAGCCTCCCAGGGCAACCAGGGCAAAGCCCTCTGAAGCGGCAACGTTTTTTTCAAAACTTTCAGCGAGGTGATGATCGATAAAGTCTGAATGTTTGCGAACCAGGGCAGAGCCACTGATCCCCTGCTGCCAATAGGCCTCAAGGGCATGGCGCCGGGCCTGGAGGCCGGTAAAGTCCCGGGGGTCTATTGCTGCCTGTTCCATTCCTGCAAGACCTTGCCTGTCTTTATATGATGCGGCTGCTGTTTCGTTCTGCACAACTCAAACCGGAGGCATTTATATGGCTTCGATACCCTTTTCACCCGTCCGGACCCTGATAACCTCTTCCACCGGCAGAACAAATATCTTGCCGTCGCCGATCTTTCCGGTATGGGCTGCCTGGCGGATGGTTTCGATGACCTCGTCCACCTGGCCGCTGTCAACGATAATTTCCAGTTTTGCCTTCGGAATGAAATCAACGACGTACTCGGCTCCCCGGTATATCTCCTTGTGTCCCTTCTGGCGACCGTAGCCCTTGACCTCTGAAATGGTCATGCCCTTGATGCCGATACCGTTCAGGGCCTCCTTGACGTCATCAAGCTTGAAGGGCTTGATAATTGCTTCAATTTTCTTCATGGCACGCTCCTTTTAATATGTCCATGTTGGTGTTGCTTAGCTGTATGCTGTTTCACTGTGTTCATTAAGATCAAGTCCGCCTACTTCTGAATCAGCTGAAAGCCGCAGGCCCAAGGTCGCGTCCACAGCCTTGAGCAGTATCCAGCTCAGGGCAAAGGCATAAATCCCTACAACCAGTATGCCGAATATCTGGGTGCCCAGAAAGCCGGGATTCCCTGCCAGCAAACCGTCAGCCCCTCCGGGATTCACTGCCGTGGAGGCGAAAATTCCCAGGCAGACAGTACCGATGATGCCGCCCAGGCCATGAATGCCGACAACGTCAAGGCTGTCGTCATAGCCAAAACGCCCCTTCATGTTCACGCCGTAGTAACAGCCGGCTCCGGCCAGCAGACCGATAAAAACCGCAGAGTTGGGCCCGACAAAGCCGGCAGCCGGAGTTATGGTGGCCAGGCCGGCGATCGCGCCGGAGGCTGCCCCAAGGGTCGTTGGTTTGCCCCTGTGCAGCCACTCCACCAGGGTCCACATGGCCATGCCTGCCATGCCGCCAAGGTGGGTTGAGACAAATGCTGTTGCCGCAATGCCGTCTGCCGCCAGGGCGGAGCCGCCGTTAAAACCGAACCAGCCGAACCACAGTAGCCCCGTGCCGAGAAGAGTCATGGGGAGATTATGGGGCATAAAGCTTTCCTTTCCATATCCCTTGCGGGGGCCGATAACTATTGCCGCCGCCAGGGCTGCGGCACCGGATGTCAGGTGGACAACGAGGCCGCCGGCAAAATCCAGGACGCCCCTGCTGCCAAGCCAGCCGCCGACGCCCCAGATCCAATGACACACCGGGTTGTATACCAGAACAGCCCAGAGGACGCTGAAGATGAGAAACGGGCCGAAGCGCATCCTTTCTGCAAATGCTCCTGTTATCAGCGCCGGGGTGATAATGGCAAACATGCACTGATAGATCATGAATACCGTCTGCGGTATCGTGGTCGCGTAGTCGCTGCTGGGGGCGGCGGTGACCCCTTTCAGGGCGAACCAGGAAAGGTCACCGATGAAACCACCGACATCCGGACCAAACGACATGCTGTATCCCACATAAACCCACTCAAGGCAGATAACGGAAATCAGTATGAAACTCTGCAGAATGGTGCCCAGGACATTTTTGCTTCGCACCATGCCCGCGTAAAAGAGGGCCAACCCCGGTGTCATGAGCAAAACCAATCCCGCTGCTGCCAGAATAAACGCTGTGTCCCCTGTATCAATCACTTTCTCCTCCTCATTGTTGGTTTTAGCCTTTTTCCGACCAAGCGAATATGAAGAGTGTATAGCAATATGAGTGCCAGAGAGCGAAAGTGCTTTAACCTCCTGTTATGTTGAAGTTTTATTTTTGTAACCGGGGGATTTTTACCCTATTTTTCTTACATTTATGTAAATAGCATTATCTTTTATTACAAAAATGTTAATCAGTTTTGTGGCTGTTTTTGCAGGTGAAACTTGTGGCCTCCTAGATGGTATATCCGGCCTCGCTGTGCTCTGCAAGGTCGAGCCCCCGCACTTCTGCCTCGGTGTCAACCCGCAATCCGACAACCGCATCAATGCCTTTCAGGATAATGAAGGTGACGACCATCGAGTAGATAATGGTGGCAAAGGCGCCGTAGGCCTGAATTCCCAGAAGCCCGGGGTTGCCGAAAAACAGACCGTCGGCGCCGCCCGGGTTCCAGACGGTGCTGGCGAAAAGTCCGGTGGCGAGCGCTCCCCACAGGCCGCCTATGCCGTGCACTGCCACGACATCGAGGGCATCGTCATAGCCGATCCTGCTTTTCAGGAGCACCGCCAGGTAACAGATCACCCCGGCCACCAGCCCGATAATAATCGCCGAAACCGGGCTGACAAAGCCTGCAGCCGGGGTTACGGCTACGAGCCCAGCAACTGCCCCTGAGGCTGCCCCCAGGGTCGTGGGCCGGCCCTGGATCATCCATTCGGCAAATACCCAGGACAGGGCGGCGGCGCCGGCAGCAACCTGGGTGGTAAAGAAGGCGAGCGTCGAAATGTCTCCTGCCGCCAGGGCGGAGCCGGCATTGAAGCCGAACCACCCTATCCAGAGGATGGAGGCTCCAAGGATGGTCATGGTGAGGTTATGGGGATGAAAGGGCTCCTTGCCGTACCCCTTGCGCCTGCCGATGACAAGGGCGGCAACCAGGGCGGCCGCGCCTGAATTGATATGGATAACGGTGCCGCCGGCAAAGTCCAGGGCGCCGTGGGCCCCGATCCAGCCGCCGCCCCACACCCAGTGGCAGACCGGCATATAGACCAGGACACTCCACAGAAGTGCAAATATAATGTAGGCGGAAAATTTCATGCGCTCGGCAAAGGCTCCGGTAATCAGGGCCGGGGTTATGATGGCAAACATCATCTGAAAGGCGACAAAAAGAAGGTCGGGAATGGTGTCAGAGTAAGGACCGGGCTCCAATCCGACGCCTTTCAGCATGGCCCAGTCGAGGTTGCCGATAAAACCGCCGACATCGGGGCCGAATGCCAGGGAATATCCGAAAAAAACCCAGACGAGCGATATGAGGCCAAGGCAGATAAAGCTCTGCATGACGGTTGCCAGTACGTTTTTGGCGCGAACCAGCCCACCGTAAAAAAGGGCCAAACCCGGGGTCATGAACATCACCAGGGCTGTCGCTATGAGCATGAATGCTGTATCTCCACTGTTCATTAGTTTTGCCTCCTCTTTTTAACGTCACTCTTTTTATTTGTTAGTCGCTGAAAGCACAGATATCACTGGGTGCATCAATTTGTAATATCAGCAAATGGTATGCCAAATACACGTTTTGTAATTAAAATATTGATATTATATGTAAAATTAAAAGATCCCTGAGCCGGCGCAGGTGTATTTATAACAATTTTGTACGAAATGTAATAAAAAGAACACATATATGTAATAAAAATTAATGGGCTAAATGTTGGCCGCAGGGCTCTACCCGTGGCGGTTTATCTTCACGGCGTGCCGAGTGGAAGCGTTGTGCTGATACTGCTTTGTTTTTTTATTACATATATGTACAAAAATAAATTGTACTAAATAATTTTATAACAAATATGTATAAAATTGGACGAGAGGGAACAGGGAAAAATTGCGGCTATAATTTTTTTTATAAATAAAAACATATAGATATTAAATAATAAAACGGTGCAAATTAATTATGGCACGCAAGTTGTAATATAAGAAGTCAAATTTCTTGAGAATTTTTTTCTTACAATAATGAAACTAAGGAGGCAGAAAATGAAAAAAATTGAAGCAATTATCAAGCCCTTCAAGCTTGAAGACCTGAAAGAGGCCTTTTCCACCATTGGCCTGCACGGCATGACTGTTACGGAAGTAAAGGGTTTCGGCAGGCAGAAAGGTCACAAGGAAGTCTACCGGGGCGCAGAATACGTTGTTGATTTTATTCCCAAGGTAAAGGTGGATATTGTCGCCCGCGACGACCAGGTAGAGCAGATTCTCGAAACCATTATCAGTGCTGTAAAAACCGGCAAGATAGGCGATGGCAAGATATTTGTTTCACCGGTTGAGACCGTCTGCCGCATCAGGACCGGCGAAAGAGATCACGAAGCCATTTAGTTTTTTTTACAATTTTGTAATTAAAGGAGATATTACCATGAAACGTATAATTCTTTCATCATTAACCCTGCTGGGGCTGGCAGCGGTCGCGGCGCCGGCAGCATTTGCCGAAGAGCCCAACGTGGGCGAAACCCTTATCAATTTGGCTTACTCCATTGACACCTTTTATTTTCTCATGTCCGGCGCCCTGGTCATGTGGATGGCTTGTGGGTTCGCAATGCTGGAAGCAGGTCTTGTTCGCAGCAAGAATGTGGTTGAAATTTTGACCAAAAATATTGCCCTCTATGCAATAGCCAGCATCATGTACATGCTTGTCGGCTACAACATCATGTATGGCGGCGGGCCCAACGGTTTCATCCCCGGTTTCAGCTTCTTGCTTGGCGCCGACAATACCGTTGACGCCGTGTTGAAAAGCGGTGGTGATACCTATTATTCCGGCATGGCAGACTTTTTCTTCCAGGTCGTTTTCGTAGGCGCAGCCATGTCTATCGTTTCCGGTGCCGTTGCCGAAAGAATGAAGCTGTGGGCTTTTCTTATTTTCGCAATCGTTCTGACCGGTTTTATCTATCCCGTTGAGGGGTACTGGAAGTGGGGCGGCGGTTTTCTGGATGGTCTTGGCTTCCTGGACTTTGCCGGTTCCGGTGTCGTTCATCTCTGTGGCGCCTCGGCCGCCTTTGCAGGTGTTCTGATTCTTGGCGCACGGAAAGGCAAGTATGAGGGTGGAAAGGTCAAAGCCATCCCAGGCTCCAACCTGCCCCTCGCAACCCTGGGAACTTTCATCCTCTGGATGGGATGGTTTGGTTTCAACGGTGGTTCTGAACTGATGATCAGTAATATCGAAGAAGCCAATGCAGT
>JAFDCC010000242.1 GCA_019312985.1 Deltaproteobacteria bacterium | reverse complement strand
GTAATCTTGGAAAAGGCATGGTTTGTTATGTGGATGAGACCGCCCTCGATGGCCGTCGGAGTCAGGAGCGCCACGCCGAGGATAATATAGGAGAGCTGGCTCACCGTGGAGTAGGCCAGCCGCGCCTTCAGGTTGTCCTTGGAAAGGGCGATGATCGAGGCCATGAGAATGGTGAATGAAACAAAGTAGGCCGTTGGCACGCCGAGGTTGAGGCCGCTCATGGTGTCAACCCCGAAGACGTAGAGCATGACGCGGGTCGTCGAGAAGACGCCGACCTTGACGACGGCAACTGCATGGAGCAGGGCCGAAACGGGGGTCGGCGCGACCATGGCGCCCGGCAACCAATGATGGAAGGGCATGACGCCGTTTTTGGCAAAGCCGAAGATACAGAGGATGTACAAAATGGTGACCAGGGTCGCATTCACGTCCGGCGGAAAAATGCCGGTGCTGATATTCGTGGCAAAGTCCAGGGTACCGGTCAACACGTAGATGAGAATCATGGCCGGCAGGACAAAGCCCTTTGCCGTCGTCGTCAGGTAGACAATATACTTGCGGGCCCCCATGTAACCTTCATCATCCTGATGATGGGCGACCAGCGGGTAGGTGCAGACGCTGACGATCTCGTAGAAGAGATAGAGGGTGAAGAGGTTGTCGGCAAAGGCGACGCCGATGGCACCGAAGAGGGCCAGGGCAAAACAGGTGTTGAAGCGTGTCTGGGCATGCTCATGCAGACCGCGCATGTAGCCCATGGAATAGAACACCGCGATTATCCAGAGGAAAGAGGCGGCCAGGGCGAAGATCATGGAAAAGGCATCGACCCGGAAGGTAACGCTCAACCCCGGGAGGATATCGAAAACTCTGCACTTCAGCATGTTGCCGGCCAGAACATCCGGGACCATCGAGACAATGATGACGAACATGATGACTGCCGCAACGGTCGACAGACCTTCACGGAAATTCGGTTTGCGTCCTGCCATGCTTACCAGGATCGAACCGATGAGAGCGGCTAGAACGGCATACAGCGGTTTACACGAGGCAATTTCCATGTCCGGTTTCCCTTCTCCTCAATCTATCCTTTTAACTCCGCCACATCCTCAGCATCGATGGTCCGGTAGTTTCTGTAGACGGCAATTATTATGCTCAGGGCGATTGCAGCCTCGGCAGCCGCGATTCCCATGATAAACAGGGTAAAAATCTGGCCGACCGTCGGGTCCGGGGCCAGAAACCGGTTAAAGGCCATGAAGTTGATGGAGGCCCCGGCCAGGATGAGTTCGCCGGCGATCAGCATGCCGATGAGGGTCCGGCGCTGAACCAGACCGTAAAACCCGATGCCGAACAGCAGCGCTGCAATGACAAGGTAGGTGGTAAGGGTATCGCCAAATGCCGGGATCTGCATCATTCTCCTCCTGTCGGCGTCCTGCCCTGCCGGGCCAAAACCAGGGCGCCGATAATCGCCAGCAGCAGTACCACCGAGATGAGTTCAAATGCCATGCTGTAATGAGTCAGCAGGGATTTGCCGACCTCCTCCAGGGAACCGTCGTTGACCCGCGTTGCCGGGCCCTGCCAGGCGGTTTTCAGGGCCAGGGCCGAAAGGCCCCAGAAAAGTATGAATCCCAGGGCAAAACTCAAAGGACCGGTAAAGACACTGCCCTTGCCCGCTTCCCGCTCCGGGTTCGGGTCGGCAAGCATGACGGCAAAAACAATGGTGACGCAGACGGCGCCGACATAGATCAGCATCTCCATCAGGGCCACAAAGGGGCTGTTGAGGTAGTAGTAAAGACCGGCAACGCCGATGAAACAGATGGCGAGACCGGTAACCGCCCGGATCAGCCGCTCCGAGTGGGTGGCAATGACTGCGCCGATCACCGTGGTGATGACGATGAAGACAAATACCAGACTGGAAAGTCCTTCTGCTGAGAACAGAGACACCATCAGCTTTTTTCCTTTAACCGTTTGATGAGATCAAAAATAAAGTCTTCCTTTCGCGGGCTGGCGAGATTGTAGTCCCTGGAAAACCTGATTGCGCCGAACTTGCAGCTCTCCACGCACTGGCCGCAGAGACTGCAGGTGGTAAAGTTCAGAATATATTTTGTCAGGACCTTCCCCTTGACGCCTTCCCGTTTTTCACCGTCAAGAGAGATGCAGCCTGAGGGGCAGCCCTTTTCACACATGCCGCAGACAACACACTTGGGCTCGCCGGTCTCCTCGTCCGGAATGAGCTCGATGTGGCCCCGGAACCTCGGGGTCATCTCCACATGCTCGTGGGGGTACTGCAAGGTAACCACCGGTTCCAGGAAGTACTTGCCGGTAATCCCCAGGCCGACGAAGAGACTCTTTGTGCCGCTCAGCAATTCTTTGAAATAACCGCTCATAGTCAATGAACCTTTCGTTACAGCCAGGGGAAAATCTTAATCTGTAAAGCTGTCAGTATCAGGTTAAACAGCGAAATCGGGATCAACACTTTCCAGGAAAGGTTGAGCAACTCGTAAAACTGGGTGCGCGGATAGGTCCAGCGTATCCAGATAACGGTAAATATCAGGGCGTACAGCTTGAGTAAGAACCAGAAGACCCCCCAGATGACGCCGAGAAAACCGCCCGGATTGAATGGGATCGGCGCCTGCCAGCCGCCCAGGAAAAGAATGGTTGTCAGGGCGCAGCCGATTACGATATTGGCATACTCGCCCATGAAGAAAACACCGAAGCCCATGCCCGGGTACTCGGTATAGGCCCCGGCGATGAGCTCGCTTTCCGCCTCGGCCATGTCAAAGGGGGCCCTGTTTGTTTCAGCCAGAGAGCAGATAAAGAAAATAAGGAATGCGACCGGCATCAGCAGGCTCATATCAAGCCTGAATATGTGCCAGTGAAAGAACCAGCCGGCCTGCGACCTGATCATCTCATTGAGGTTCATGGTATTGG
>JAFDCC010000241.1 GCA_019312985.1 Deltaproteobacteria bacterium | reverse complement strand
CTTGCCATGTTACTTATAAAGAGAATATACTTTACCAAAGGTATGAAGGAAGAGTATAAGGGGAATACGTGGAACTGGGAAGACCAGACAAACAGGGTATCTCTTAAATTTGACATAAGAAAAAAAACAGAATGATTGCTTGACAAAGAATAGTCGCTATATTATGAAGGACTATTCATTCTTTCTTACGAAATTCCAGCAGAGACTGGGACAAATAACAATATTTACTGAAAGCAAGGAGGAAAATTGAAATGGCAAGCATAGAGCATAATGGCAAAGCGTACGATGTGGACGAGGATGGCTTCCTGGCAAAAGGCATGGAAGACTGGGATGAGAACTGGGTCGACTACGTCAAGGGAATCGAGGGCATCTCCGAGATGACCGAAGAGCACCAGAAAGTAATTGACGCCCTGCAGGAGTACTACAAGAAAAACGGTATCGCCCCCATGGTTCGCATCCTCTCCAAGACCACCGGCTTTCCGCTGAAGAGGATCTATGAACTCTTCCCGTCAGGACCCGGCAAGGGAGCCTGTAAAATGGCCGGTCTTCCCAAGCCGACCGGTTGTGTGTGATCCTCGCACCACCGTTTTGTGAGCATCAAAAAGGGAGAAGGTTCCGCCTTCTCCCTTTTTTTATGTCTGCAACTGCAGACAGCTACTTCTTCTGCAGGCTTTCCAGCAGTTCCCGATGAATGTTTGCCACCCTCTCCTGGTAATCCGCAGGAGTGATCGTGGCGCCGCGTATTCCCCCCCGAAGGTTTATTTCCCCAAGGTAGGATTTTCCATTTTCGGTAACGAGTAAATCAAGGTGGCCGTAGGGGAACTGGCCCCGTGCCATGACCCGGCGGCAGAGTTCTTTCTGTTCAGTGGAAAGGCGGCACGCCTTGCTCTTCCCCCCGTGGTGCAGGTTGTTGCGGAAGTTGTGCGGGTTGTGCCGCTGGTATGCCTCGCTGTAGCTGCCCAGGAAGATAGCGCGGATGTCAGAACATTCAGGCACAAAGGGCTGCAGGACAAAGGGGTAGGGGATGGAGCCGAGGGAGGCATGGGTAAACACCTCTTCCACAGAGCGCCAGAGGTGCACCCCCAGGCCGGCATTCCTGCGGTCAAGCTTGGTGACGACCGCGGTGACGTCATTTTTTCGGTAATCACCAATCGCCCTGATGAGGTCATGATGGGTGTGAATGGCACGGGTCAGTGGCAGCATGAAAGGGCCGAAGATGACTGCCTGCAATGCTTTAGAGCGGCTGGCGAGTTGCGAGAGGGCAGACGGCAACAGGTGCACACCCCGCTGGCTCAGGTCGAGCAGCAGGGATTCTTCTGATTCTCGCAAGCGCAGGCGGCCGACGATGATATCGTTTGCCCGGAGGGAATCATATTGAGCCCGCAGCGTGGCATTGTCTGTAATGACCAGCATCTCGGGGCGCAAGCTGCTTGCCTCCTTGTGGAATTGAGTGGTGGAAAGGACTAGAAGAGCATTTCCAGAAAACGTTTATGAAACTGGGTAAGATCGGCGCCGCAATCGCCGCAGTAGAATTTTACCTGGCCGAGGACCTGGGAGTCGTCAAGCTCCTGGCTGAAACTGCCGTCACTGTTCTGGATAAAGCGTGTCGTCAGGAGAACCCCGTCTGATACTTCGAGAAATTCCTTCTTGTTGCCGCATTCGGGACAGCTGATGCGCTGGGTGCTCGGGAAGGTGACCACCTTGGATTTTTTGTTTTTTTTCACTATTTTGGGTGTTTCCGGGTAACTCATGGATGAGCAGTCCTCCTTTTAAGGCTTCGCCTTTCTATAAAGCAGTAGCGGACTGTTGTCAACACCTGAGACCGGAATCCCTGTGACTTCCACCCCGGGCAGGGGCCGGCCATTGAGAAAAGGCGGCGGCAGGTATTCTCTGGCCGGGAGCAAGGAAGAGAGCAAGGCGGTGGTATCAATACCGAATGACAAAGGGGCTGCTGTCGCCGACGGGAAACTTTTCCGCCAGGTGGACCGCTGTAACAGCTGAGCCCGGCGACCCCCGGTTAAGCCACAGCACCATTTTTTCCACCGCATCCGCCTCACCTTCGATCTCCGCCTCCACCGTACCGTCGGCCCGGTTGCGCACCCAGCCTGCCAGGCCGAGCCTGGCCGCCTCATCCCTTGTACAGGCCCTGAAAAAAACGCCCTGTACCCTGCCTTCAACGGTGACGCGAACTCTTCTCGTCTTCATTCTCCTGTCCTGTTCAGAAAATTGAAAGCTGCCGTCTGCCGCCTGGGTTCGCCCCGCCTGCCAGCAGGTCGGTAAATTCCTTCTCCGTCAGTATCGTCAGGCCCATATCCCTGGCTTTCGTATACTTGCTTCCCGGTTTTTCCCCGACAACTACGTGGGTTATTTTTCTGCTGACCTGGGACGCCACACGGCCGCCGCGCTCTTTGACTCTGAGCTTGTCCTCGTCCCGGGACATCGCGTCAAGGGAGCCGGTGAAAAGGAAAGTCCACCCGGCAAAAGGGCTTTCGGCGGGAGTTTTCGGGCGGGAAGAAAAGCTGAAGCCGAAAGCCAGCAGCCGCGCCAGCATGTCCTGGACATCGGCGTCTCCAAAGTAGTCCCTGATGCTCCGCGCTGTCTGCGGTCCTATTCCTTCAATATGGAGGAGTTCCTCCTCCCCGGCTGCCATGAGTTTTTCCAGGCTGCCCCCGAAATGCTCATCAAGGAGGCCGGCGACCTCTTCCCCGACATAACGGATTCCCAGGCCGCTCA
This sequence comes from Deltaproteobacteria bacterium, assembly GCA_019312985.1. Taxonomy (GTDB): domain Bacteria; phylum Desulfobacterota; class Desulfobulbia; order Desulfobulbales; family BM004; genus BM004. The sequence continues at coordinate 1,049 of JAFDCC010000241.1, read as the reverse complement.
GAAGCCGGACAAGGCTTGTTCTGCGGCTTGCCGCAATGGCCGCCACCGCATTGCGGGCCGACTTTTCCGCCCAGCCGTCCAGCGCGGCAAGGTCGGCGATTTGGAGGGCATAAATATCGGGGATGTCCCGCACCAGTTCCACGGTAAAAAGCTGCTCCATTGTCCTTTTGCCGAAGCCTTCGATGTCCATCCCGGCCTTGGAGGTGTAATGGGAGAGCAGCCGCAGCCGCTGGGCCGGGCAGTGTGAGTTGGGGCAGCGGGTTATGGCTTCGTTCTCCGGCAGGATGAGGCGATGGCGGCACACCGGGCAGTTTTCCGGCATCCGTATCGTTTTTTCTTTGCCGTTGCGTTGTTCAGCCAGCGGCTTGACAATCTCGGGAATCACGTCACCGGCCCGCTGGACAAGGACATGGTCACCGATCATTACGCCCTTGCGCTGTATTTCTCCAACGTTGTGCAAGGTGGCCCGGCTGACCGTGACGCCGCCGATGTTGACCGGCGCAAGGTGCGCGACCGGGGTGACAGCCCCGGTGCGGCCGACCTGGAACTCGACATCCTCCAGGATAGTTGTCGCCTGTGTTGCCGTGAATTTGGCCGCAATGGCCCAGCGGGGGCTCCGCGCCTTGCTGCCGAGGCGCTGCTGTATTCCGAAATCGTTGACCTTCACCACCATGCCGTCAATGTCGTAGGCCAGCGTCGGCCGGAGTTCCTGCAGCCTGGCGAAGTGGGCGATAACACCGGCGATGTCGGGACAGAAACGGGCCAGCGGGTTGGTTTTGAAGCCCAGCCCGCCGAGATATTCCAGGAGCTCTTTCTGCGTGCGGCAGGGCGTTGCCGTTGTGTCGCTTACGCCGTAGGCAAAAAAATCCAGCGGCCTGCGGGCCGTGATCTTTGAGTCGAGCTGCCGCAGCGAGCCGGCCGCGGCATTCCTGGGGTTGGCAAAGACCGGTTCACCGGCTTCCAGACGCTGTTCGTTTAATGCTTTGAAACCCTCAAGGGAAAGAAAGGCCTCGCCGCGGACTTCTATTGTTTGAGGCAGCTGGAGTCCG